>JAJRPT010000113.1 GCA_024280675.1 Bacteroidota bacterium | reverse complement strand
ATTTTGAGTGTGTGGGATAAGTTGGCGGGTAAGATTTTGAGTGTGTGGGATAAGTTGGCGGGTAAGATTTTGAGTGTGTGGGATAAGTTGGCGGGTAAGATTTTGAGTGTGTGGGATAAGTTGGCGTGGATTTTAAATAAAAAGTAAAGCCGAATGTGGCAATACATAAAAATAGATGATAAATATAATTTTTAATAATAATCGAATTTCGGAGGATTTATGCAACGATTTATTCGTTTGAGCTTTTTGGCGTTGATAATCGCCATCATTGGCTCGCATACTGGTTTCACCAAACCTATATCAAGGGTTTCAGGTAAAATCATGCCGGGCGATGTTCGAGTCTTTCTAAAAGACTCTCTTTACATAATTGACAAATCACTCGTTGTTGGTGGTACATTGATTATCGAGCCAGGTACAGAAGTACATTTTAATAACGCAAGTCGCTTGATTGACTCTACCGGTGGTAGAATCATCGCCGACGGTGATGCGGTTGCAACATACGCCGCACGTCCAGATTTGGATCCTGGTGCGGGTGTTAACCTGCTTGACCCAGTACAACCCGTGGGAAGTAGAAACCCAGAAGCCTATGTAGGCTACTCAGACATGGAGTATTTCCTCCATGGTAGAGACGTTCTTTCTCCAGAAAACCCTAGCTCAGTCCATGGTGTTTACACCGAATCTGTGCTTGATTTCACTTCTACCAAAGCAGAACCAACCGTTCATGCTTCTAAACATGTAGATATGTTTTGGGTTCTTCTTGATACCGTAGATCGTCAGCTCAAGAACCTTGAGTATGACACCAACGGTGATCCAACTCCAGTTATCCCTGGAAGAGAAGTGTACATCACCTATCAAGAAGCCTTGATGTTCATTGCGGCTCGAATGGACGAAGACCCGATCAATGACATTAACTTAACTCAGCTTCCTTGGAAAAGAATGGGTGGCAAAGACCCAAATGTGGAAGCAGAAACTATTAGATTTATTGGTCAGCCTGCAAATAATATGTCTCGTGAATGGGGACATATAGTAGTTATGCCAGGGGCACGTGGTGCTTTCTTCCGTAACGTATCATTTGAAGGCTTTAAAAAAGATACTATGGTAGATAATGACCCGCTTTACGCTGCAAGTGCAAACTCAAATTACGGCGGATGGGCTAATGTTAATAACGCTCCTGATTCCGATGACTGGGATGCTATTAATAACAGCTTCAGGCTTGCTAGCAACGGTAGTGGTGGTGTGATTACCACATTCTCATCTCGTACTTGGATTCTTGATTGTGTATTCCGTCAAAATGAATCAAGATTTAGAGGTGGAGCAATTCAATTCCTTGAAGCTCCTGAGGGTCTGCCTTCGATTTTTGCAGACTATAATCAATTGAAAAATGGTATTCCTGGTGCTCCTACTTATCCACATGCTGGTGTGGGAGTATATCCAGACTTTAAAAACCCTAACCTGACCGATTCCAGTGGAGCTTACTCGAGAGTAAATTCTATTGGTGTGGCAGCCATTGACCGCCTGGACGAAGATGCGGCAGTTTGGCCAGAGCCACTCACTGATCTTGAGCGTGCTGCCCATGATGATGGACGTTTGTCCGTGTTCTTGGGACGTTTCCGTAATAATAATTTCGACCGCAACAGAGTTGTTCTTGCAAATTCAATATTAGGATATGTCGGATCTATACTAGTGAGAATGGATGACGATGTGGCCGACACTCCTTATGGAAGTGGTGAATATGGCGATATTGCTTATGGTGGTGCAATCTACATTGGTGGAAGTAATCACGAACATCTATTAGAAGTTGGTTTTGGTGTAAATAATGCAATTTATACAGACAACGATGGAAACGGTGTTTATGACGCTAGTGAATTAATTACATTTGCTTCCGAGGATTCATTCATTGCGACTGCAAATACAGCAGAAAACAGACAAAACGACGTAGCGTCCAATGGTGCTTATGGTGGTGCAATTCACATTGCCGATCATACATCATTAATCGTAGCTGGATATTTTAATTCTAATGTAGCTTTAGCAACTTATTTCAATCCTACAAAATCTCTTGGTGGTGCTATCTACCACATGAACACTCGTGGGCGTTTACAAATCCGTGGTGGAGTTGCTCGTGATAATATTGCAATCCTAAATTCAGACAACAATACAGAATTTTCTGATAATAACGCCGGTTACGGTGGAGCGATCTACGTTGATGGCAATACAGAAAAATTTGCATCACCTATCATTGGTGGTTCAGACGTAACGCTCGACACCAGAGATTATGGTTACAACATCTTATTCAGCTCAAATTTTGCAGCTACAAAAGGTGGAGCTCTATTCTCGGTACGTAAGCCATATATTTGGGGTGCTGGTGGAGTAGCCACTGGTCAATTAATTGGTTATGGTGGTCTTTATCCTGTTAGATTCTGGGACAACTCAGCAAACAACTCAGGTGGAGCGATTCATATTGACATCCCAGGTGGTGTCTTTACCACCGAAGCTGATAGAAACGCAAAAATCCGTCGTGCTTCTTTCCGTGACAATATTGTTGGTGCTGGGCTAGAATCAGACAGCGACCGCAAAGCAGTATTGGGTGGTGGAGCGATTTACGCAGAGAGTGGAGACCTAAATCTTGTTCAAGGTGTAGAATTTATCGGAAATATAACTTATAATGGTAATGGTGGAGCAATATGTCAAGTGCATCCAGCTAGTACTGGACATCGCCTATATTTAAGTGACCTTGACGTAGTTGATTATGACAACAGCGTTGGTAGAATTGGTATAGCAAGAGGCTTTACATCTTCGGACGACGTATTTGTATGGGCAAGTGGACTCAACTACCCAGCAGACGCACGTATGCTTACACGCTTTATAGCAAACAAGTCTGTTACCGACGACGAAGAATTCCGTGCAAGTGTTAGTGGCTCGGGAACAACGCAAAAAGAGGGCACATTAGTAGATGTCAATCTTTATAACCCACGTGGTCAATCGGTCACTGGGATTCCTGAGAATGGAATTGGGCTGGGTGGAGCAATTTATGTTCTTGACGTAGCAAGTGTCGACCGCTCAAACAGAACTGACTCAATTTGGTTCAACCGTGTTAGAATGCAAAACAACACTGCGTTTACAGGTGCTGCTATTTATTCTGACAACTATAATTTAAAACTAATCTTTAATCGTTCTTTGATTACAGGAAACAAAGCCTCTTCTCAAATTGGTGCAATGCAAAACATGATTACTGGACCAATTCACAGAGAAAATGGCGAGATTGTACTAAATGAAGCGTCAAGCGATTTGGCTGGTGCTGTTATCTACGGAGAGGTTCAAGGACCTTTGCCAAACAATCTATACAGTGTTGCCGCAAACTCAATCTATGATAACGAGGGCAGATTCTTGATTCGCCTTCCAGATGCACCAAACACCAAAGGTGACCAAGTTGGTACCAGTGGTATCGGATTTGGTGGTACAGATACTTTACGTGGAAATTATTGGGGTTCTACTGGAGCTAACCTTAGTCTAAGCATCGAAAACATTAAAGTTGGATCAAATTCATTTAGTTTTGCTAACACCGAGCCTGAGACATTTTTTGTAGCTGGTGACGGAAATACATGGTTACCATTTATGAATTCTTGGCAAGTAGGTGATGCCGATCCTCGCATGGCAGGACCATTTGAATCCATCCACATCTATGACTATGACGCAATTCCTCTAGCCAATGATGAAAACGATCAAACTGTTGCTCACACTTCTTCAATCCCTGAGAAACTATTGAACTCAGGTCGTATCTACGACATTTATGACAAGGGTGCTGATGTTAAAACAGTAGACTATTCAAAACGCAGAATGTCACCAATTGAAGATTTTGCAGTTGGTATGCCACCTGAATTCCGTTTATACTCTGATTCTACAAAATTGTCATTCAACAAATACATCAAACGCATGATTCGTGATCCATTTGATGTAGAGAAGCCTCAGTTTGCATTCCTAACAGATATGCAGGACGAATATGCACCAAATTCAGAAGGGGATATTTATCACCCACTATCACAGCCCCTTTACCTAGAGACTATGATAAATTATGACGGACTTGTAGAAAGATCAAATCACGATCCTGAAACAGTAAACGAAACCGTATTCTTTGTTATCAACGAAAACACAACTGACTATATTAGAGTAAATCTAAGGCAAGTATCAGAAGAGGGTGATAACTGGGAAACATTCCGCACACGTGTTGATTTAGTACCAGACCGTTCAAACCGTAATGTAAACCCCTTGCTTAGAAGAACTGACGAAGGGCTTGCTAACTTTGGCGTGGGTGCTAATTTATACACTATGATTGCTGGCAACGCACAAAACGAAGATTTAGGCACACTGCCAGGTCGTAAGTACGAAAACAATTTCGATAATTTAGGGAACGCTGTTAATCTATTCTCAAATAGAGAAAGTCTTCCAGATGACAATTCAGTTGGCACTACTCACAAAGCTACATTCTTTGCCGGCGAGCGTTATAACTCTCTTCCAGTAAATGTTGGCGATAATGTAAGAATTATATCCAGAACAAAGCTTTGGAAAGAAGGATCAGTTGCAGCCTACGAGGGTGGAATTTCATTTGAAATTACTCAAGGTGTAGAAGCACCAGAATTTACTGGTGATGTTGTAACACTACAAACTGATACTATCCAAGTTATACGTCCTTCTGAACTTCAAGACCGTATCGATGCAGGCTTGTCTGATACTCTTTATATGGTAGAATTACTCAATACAGTAATGGTTGCCGAAGACAGATCTTACCCAGTATTCAATCGTGAATACTCATTGCACGAAGACGAAGACCTACGTGGTCGTGACCACATATTAGACATTACTGCTGTAGATTCTAATAACTATTACGATCCACGTGCAATATTCGACCATTCAAGCAGTTCATTTACTTATCTCACATACAGGTGGAATCTTCAACCCGGAGATGGTCTCAATAACTGGCTAATGGTAGATACTTTATACGAAGACGAAAAAGATGGTGCTAACGGCTACATTTCATTTACTGGAACCCCAGTCAATCCTTATGTAGTTCCGGGTGGCGAGACTGTAATGGTTGCCGCTCTTAGCTTCCCACCTCATTTCAGAACTTTGGATTCATTAAAAGAAACATTTGGTTGGAGCGATGACAATGATACACTAGCACAACTAATCGAACTATTCCCTGATTATTTCCACGCACAATCATACGACACAACAAATGCTAGATTTTTACAACAAGATACTATAGACTTAGGTGCAAATGGTGCATATTTCACAGGTTATGAGTTTAAGATATTCGTTGCCGACTCGGTTCCATATTGGTTGGACTGGAGTGCATCGAGCGAAACTCTAACTAGAAATTATTCAGACGGTAGCGTCTTAGACACAATCGTAATTTATGAGCCATCAGCTCGCAAGTGTGGTGAAAATGAAGAAGGTGCACTCATCGCATCGCTTACCGACAAACTTCGTTTCCAAATCGACATTAACACCGATGACGAGCTCGAAGACGCTTGGGCTGCTAAGGTTCACAACTGGAACTTCCGTTATGGTCGTACCTCTTATGGATTCGAAAACATGTACATCGATGGTGATGGAAACATCGAAGTAATTGATTCAATTATTGTAGAAGATGATTTAGGAAACATCGATATTATACTCATGCAAACTCGCCCTGATTGGCTAGCAAATGAATATCTAACATTCTATGATTCCGATGACGAGTCTGATACATTTGGCAATGACTTTACATTAAACGGGCAATTAAACGTTCGTATCGATGGAGACGAAGCTAGAGCTTTACTAACTCCTGTAAACAATCACAATGGTGCGTTGAACCTAGACACAATGTTTACAATCGTTGTCAATGACGGTCACGGTGGTAAGACTAAAATCTATCAAGACATCTACATTAACGTATCACCAGAAATACTACCAAACCTTGGCGGCGAGTTTGTTCTCAATGATGCAACAGAAGACGAAAAGTATAATCCACAACTCGTTGATTCACTTAACCGTATATTCATCTTTGATGCAAACTATGATGATTTCCATACATTTGAGTTATTATACGACCAAACCGACATTCCTAAGGATCCTTGCTACACCGAAGCCGGCCAATGGGTTGGCGGAACTGATTTCCTTGGAGAAACTCCAGATTGGTTACAAATCAACAAAAACAGCGGTTTGCTCTACGGAACTCCTGGTCTAAATGACGCACCAAAAACAATAACAGTTTCTGTATTGGTTACCGACGAAAATCTCTTGACGGCTGTCCGAGACTTCACGATGGAAGTCTTGCCAACCAATCACGCCCCAAGATTCTTGTCTATACCATCGACCGACTGCTATGAATCTGGCGAAACTTATACAATCGACCTAGAAATTAAAGACATCGATTTGGAAAGAACAGATGATCCTGATGTGTTAAATTATACAGTAATTTCACCTGCATCTGGCATTACAATCCAAGAAATATCTATCAATGGAAACATTGCAACAGTTACCGTCTCTTCAAATGGTACACTAATCGCCGACAGTGACGGGAAAGTGACTATTACACTTGAAGTTACAGACAGAGATGGTGCAACACACACAATCACATACAAAATCCAAGTATCTGAACCTGTTAATTTCGTCTCAGAGCTTAGAATTGAAAATGTTGATGGTGACTTTGAAATACTAGAATGGGGTATCTCATCCGGGACAGACGTTTCTACCGGCGACACAAAAGACGGAAAACCTTTGAGTGAGATGGGTAATCTTGACGTTAATTATTGCGAGTCAGAACTTCCACCGACACCTCCAACGGACGTATTCGACGCACGATGGACTCTGCCAGAGCGTGAAGGAATTAGAAGAAATATATTCCCTACAAACCCTGTTTCTGCTGCAGATACTCTCCTGTTAGTCTATGTTGCACCAATTCAACCGGGTGGAAACTCTTCTTCTTCGAAATACCCAATTAAAATTTCTTGGGATATGACCACAGTCCCAGGCGTCGATGACGAAGAAAGAAATCCTAACGGTGCTACTTGGCATCTCCGTGACGGTTTCTCTAACGGTGAGATTTTCATAGTGAACATGGCTACAGGTCAATACAAAGGAAATGAAATAGTAGAACAAGAGGGTAATATTATAACAGTTACTACTACAAACCGTGCCGTCAATGCAATCAACATAGAATATGATGTTCGTGGAGTATTCTCAAGTGCTGGTAACTATTTGAATTCAGAAGGATTTGGAGTCTTATCAGTAAGTCCAAACCCAGTTGAAACTAATTCACTTATTCACTTTACAATTCCTGAGGCATCCCTAGTAGAATTTGTTCTCTATGACAATGTGGGTTCTAGGATTGCTGAGATACATAGCGGGTACTTCCAAATGGGTGATAACAGCTTCGATTGGAAAGATGTTAATCTTTCATCAGGAGCATACCTTATCCAAATGACGGCTGACGGTGTAAATTCAACTTACCCGATACGAGTTATAAAATAAATAGATAAACCAATAGGGCTGGTGTTCGGGGAGATGTGCAAATCTTTTTAACACCAGCACCACTTGGCAGAATAAATAAATATGAAAAATAAATTAATAAATATCGGAGTGATTAAAATGAAATTAAATAAAATGAAATATGTTTTGCTATTAGTGTTTTTTGCACTACCAGCCAGCATGTTTGCGACACTAAGTGTCGAGTTTAAATCGGTCACCGTCTATGGTGATGCAGGTTCTAACTACCAATCTATCGAGGGCGAGGGTGGTACAAGCGTCATCCCTGCTAGTAGTTTTCAAAGATACCCAGCAATGGTTACAGACCAAAGAGACGGTTACTACGAAGTAGACCTTGATTGGGGTTACAATTTTGCAGGAACTAATAGGAATAAAATGTGGATTTGCGTCAATGGTTTTGTAACCTTTGAACCGCCGCTTAATCTTAGCCAAAGAAATTCAGATGGTCTATTTGAAAATGCACTATCTACTTACGCAAAAAACGTGATTGCACCATTTTGGGGTGACCACTTCTACAGAACCGACATAACAGGCGGATACACAGTATCAAAAATATTAATCCAAAAGACAAGCGAAAGTGTAACCGTCGAATGGAAAAATATTAACATGAACGCAGTTGCGGGGAACTTCTTCCCATCAAGCATTGGTAATTTCCAAATGAAATTTTTCAAATCTAGCTCTATCCTTACAAATCAAGGAGATATTGAATTCTCATACGGACTTGTAAATGGTGGAATGGGCGGAACCGTTATCACCGAAGGTGCATCAATCGGTCTTAAAGGCGATGGCGGATCTGTGGCAAAAGCAGACTTTTTAAACGGTCTTTGCAACGATACACTTGACCTTGGAGGATGTACTCCAAGTGATTCACGAATAAAATCAAGTGTATGGCAACCATCCGGCGGTACAAATCTGAAAATACTTTTCACACATTTCCCAGTGAGCACATTATTTGCCTCATGGGGCGATGGTGACACTGACCTCTCACACGGCTTTGGTTTCAGACACTATGGAGAACCACAAAATCGTTTCGTAACATTTGCCGATGTACGTGCAATATTGCGTTCTGTAGCAACAGAAACAGCACTTGACAGTGTTCGAGGGCGACACGCCTACCATGCCGATGTAAACCATGACGGACGCTTTGCTCTTTTGGACACAGCAATTTGGTTACGTACCACAATCGGTGCTCCACCCTACAAATATGTCGATGATCAGGGCAGAACAGTTGAGCTTCTTCCTTCTTTAGCCGATCCTGATATATTAGTATTGGTCGATCAAACAACACCAGTTGCAAGCACCTTTACACTTGATAATGCAGATGATATTCTCGTTCCTGACGATTCAATTGTCAAACGTAACATCCCTACAAGAAGCTACAACTGGAACGATTCAATCCCTGCAGAAGTGCCATCCCTTACACAAGTATACTGGCAAGCAAATGAACGTGACGCTTCTATGATAGTCGCTTACTTATCTGTCCAAATCACTCAACTGCCTTGGATTTACGACATCATTGGCTATAAGGACATCAATTTCAATAAATCTTCTAACCTAGAGCCATTGGCATCTGGTATTAATTTTGGTGATGCAATCAAAACTGCTAAAAACACTTACACTATTCCTGTTTACGCAAATGGAATTGTACAAGACGGTATTAGCTTGCGTTTGAAAACAGATGCAAAGATTAGCGATGTAAGTGCAGCTAATGAAAATTCTAACATCATATTATCGGATTATCACGCTGGCAATATGGTAATTGTGTCTGATGCAGATTATACATCTACAAAACCAATTGCTGTAATTGAACTAATAACTGACAAAAACACTGTCGATGTGAGCGGGATACGCCTTGATGGAATTGAATTAGACAACAAAACTATCACACTAAACAAATCTTCATCTTCATTGGAGAATTACGGTGAGAAAATAATTGTACACAACAATCAATCTGGTGTCACACTAGAATGCCGCTTCGACAAAGACGGTGTCTATGCTGCATCTATTTATGATATGATGGGTAATTTAGTAGCAGACCTTGGTTCAAATAATTTTGAAGCAGGCCTTACTATGAATTTCCAATGGAATACTTTATCAAACCCTAGTGGAGTTTACTTCTATCGTATCGAAGGCGATATGGGCAACTACTCTGGTAAGATTAACATTCTAAAATAACAAGACAATGAACAATTTCGGGAAAAATATAATCTTCTGCATATTGATACTGCTTGTCTGGGTGTCAAGTGCAGAGGGTTCTACCCCGAAACTTCAACTGGGCAGATCACTAGATCATTGTTCACAGGCAAACAAACGCTTAGAAGTAGCACTTTACCTTGGCGAGGTAAAAAAAGAAGACAAGCTCTTTGAATACGAAATTTCAATGGAATACGACACAAACGTTGTTTACTCACCGGGTGTAAGCTACAACAACACACTTGTGGAAATATGGGGTGAGCAAAATTACACAAGCGGAGGTAGTGGCTTTATATCAAGTAGTGGTGGCACCACAGGAATTGTTAAAGCAGCCTCGGGAAACAAACCACTGGTGAACTTCTCTTTTTTATACAGAGATGGGATTTGCACCGACGCAGTTTTTGAGATAAGGGATTTGTATTTAGGCACCGATTATGTTGGTCCCGTCGAAACCGAACAAGCCTCTGAAATAAGACTAGATGTAAAATCTATCGTAAAGGAAGCACCGGAAAGGATTGCAAGGTTTGGTTTCGATGGGGACACATTAAATTTGAATGATGAAAAAAACACTATCACTCTAAATTTAAATATTGGGGAATACAAATTTTTGGAGTGGCTGAGTTTCGAGATAGAGAGTTCAAATCCAGATATGTTTATCATGACTTATACTCATTCGGATAATGTTGAAATAAATGACGAAGGATTGGGCGACTCATTGCTTAAACTCGAGATTGACTTTACTGCAAACGAAGATATTTGGATAGAGTTTGAGATTGGCAATAATGAAATTGAAAACAAAACTAAGAATGATATAATTAATTATTCTCAGTTTGAAATAAAAAATGTTCTTTTTAACGAATGTAATTGTATAAAAACGATTGAAACCGAAGTATTCGACACTAAGTTAGTCACCAGGCCTAATCCAGGAAATGTGTTCGGTGGTGACCAAGACAATAGCTTTGAGCTGTTTGGCAATAAGTTAAGGGCAACAAAGAATATTCGTGATATAAAATGTATTGACTTGCAAGGAAGAATTGTCTACGAAAAAGAATTTCTTCTCAAAGGTCAATCGCTAAATTTAGAAAATAAAACGAGGTCTGTTTACTTCATTACTTATGTAACGGACAAGATGGAAAAGAAATTTAAGAAAATAATCATTAATTAATTATCAACTATTTATAAAGGTGTACTTATGAAGCAATTTAAGTTGCAGAGAAAAAGCATACACATTCTATTTGCCCTAGCCATCACTATAGTGATGATTGGAAGCAATTTTCAACAAATCATAGCCCAAACAAATGCCCCACAGTTCCCACTGCTGAGTGTTAGTGGTGGTGACGGCTACAATGATCGCTGGTATCCAGATAGTAGAATTTGGACTTCTTATGCCCACAATGGAGAGAAGGAACTACTGATTCCAATTTTCATGGATAATTCTAAATGGAAAAACTACCCTGTCCCAAATCCACATGATCCTCTTGCAGGTGATACAGTTCTCTTTGATGCTAAACCCATCAAGAGTTTTCAATTTTCCTTATTGTATCACAAAAATGCACTAGAATTTGTTGGATTTACAACCGATCACCCAAAAGTCTTTGTAGATGCGGGCTTGCCATACACAGATGAAGACGAGCCGTGCCTTGCAGAGGGTTTCGATATTTCTGCTTCACCACAAAGAACTAACCGGTATATGTCCTATATCCGTGATCCTATACCGACTGACCTACAAAATGGAATGCAAGTTAAAGTCGTTGCTTCTTCTTCCAACCTCTCACTTCCTGAGACAAGTGGATGGCAGATTTTAATGTATTTGAAATTCAAAGTCTTACCTACCCAAGGAAACTTTGGCACTGGTTCTGCTGTATCTCAAATCATAATCGACAACGATACAATTCGTTATAACAACAGAATCGCAACAAAAGAATTACCTTTTATCGAACAAAGACCATATTCAGTAAAAGCAAATGGCGACAACTTCTACGAAGTATTTTATCCACTAGATAAAACTCCACCCAACCCATATTATGAATATTGGATGGATTTTGATGATGATCTTTTCCCTGGTCTTGCGGGAATGAATAATTATAAATTATCTCCTAATTACATGGCATTCAACGAGCCAGTTTTACCAGGCATGATATATTTATACATCAAAGACCAAGTTCCACCTCTAGAGTTCAACATTAACAGATTTATCGGGCAATCACCTGCAGTTGGACCACTTCTTGACGACGGCGGGAATGAAATTCTTTCAGAAGAAGGCTGGAAGGTTGAATGGGAAATTAAAGACCCAATCACGGCCGATGACGAAAACTTTACAATCGGTTCACGTATTTGCGAGGTACGCATCGACGAGAACATGGACGGTTTGATCATGAAGCATATCACTGTAAAATCCTCAGAAGAATGGTTAGAATTTAAACCAGTAATTATACCTGGTGTAACCCGTAGAGCAGGTCTCAACAGTGGTTTCAGTCGCAAGGGAACAATGAACTGGCTGGACAAGGGAACTTTAACCAATTCTCAATTATCAACAATGGAAGCACCTCCTACAGGCGACGGCAAATCCGTTCAACTTGAAATCCAATGCGACGCATCGAAGCTTGCTCCAGCAGAAGGCGATGAAGAGAATAATGGAATTTACACTGGATACATAACATTCGAATCACCTGAAATGCTTAATTCTCCTGTGAGACTCAAAGTCACATTCATTTACTTTAAATCGGCTCAAGAGGGTACACTTAATGTAAACAACGACACACACGGTATGAAGCTGACAATCAGTAATTCCCGTGGCATAGTTGGAGACGCTGTTGATATGGTGTTTGGAACAGGTGACAGAGCTACCAATGGAGTTGATACTCTTTATGGCGAACATGCTTTTGATGTCGATATATCTGGATTTGGCGCACGCTTTTACCCACTAGATAAAAATGGTAATGCCGTTGAAGACTTTGGCGATGATGAGCAGACACAGCAAGATTTGCTCGTAGCAAATGGATTTGGAGATTGGTCTGCTACAGACGAAACACCACACACCACATCACGTGACATTCGTTCAAGTGCTGATACTAATCAATCTATTATCTACTATGTTAAGTTTAAAGAAGACGGTGATGACAACTACCCTATAGTCGTAAAATGGAATACTAATGACTTCTTGCCAGGTGCTCAGTTATTTATCCGTGATACAGAAAACGGTCAGGTGTTTCCTTCGGTCAGTATGTGGGACGCAGAAAAACATGGGAATGGAGTGCAAACATTTGCTATCCAAGATCCAAATGTTGATGATTTCCTAATCGAGTACACGCTTCCAAAAGTAATTGAATACCTTGACGAAAATGATATGCCGATTATTAAACAAGGATGGAACTTACTATCTCTACCAGTAAAACCAATTAACACTCAATACGACAAAGTTTATCAATTCGCTACGATATTGCCGATTAGATACAGAAACAATGTTCCTCAAGCTGAATCAATCTTGGAGGAAGGCGTTGGGTACTTCGTGAAATTTGCAGCACAAGTAGACAAACAATTTGCCGGTACTTACATTAACGAAATATCTCTTGACAAAGGCAACGCTCCACGAGTTTACCCAGGTTGGAATACAGTTGGTGCCTTGAGTGTACCAGTTGCTACATCAGAAATCACATTTGATCCATTCATGGGCAGCCCAACTCCTACAACCGATCACACTGAACTGTACGGTGTATGGGGTTATACAAATGGAGAAGGCTATGACGAAGTCTTTGAATTGCTTCCTGGTCTGGGTTATTGGATTAACGTCGATGGCAATGGATACTATAGTGTCGAGACTGATTTGACTGGAGGTGGATCGGCAAACAAATACAATCAAAGGCAAGAAATCTATGACAACTCAGAAGTTATCAGCATTAAAGATAATGGACAGAATCATGGCAAGCTGTATTTAAGTTCGGATGAAAATATTTCTTATAATGAAATGCCACCCAAACCACTCGAAGCCATGTTTGATGTTAGATTCAATCGTGGAAGCAACATTGATAATGCTTATTCAACGGTAATCAGTATGCAGGCTATCTCATATCCAATAACATTGTCTATCGATGATGCTCGCTACAATTACACATTCTTTGACGCAATGAGTGGCAAAGAGCTTGGAATAATCCAAAAGGGAACTTCTGGAAATGTTGAAATCGCTTCCACTCTTGCCGATCAAGTTAAAGTCATAAAATCTGCTGTATCATCGGCCGGCGGCTATAACAATGTTTTCGACTTGACGGTGGCACAGAACCCAGTTGTAAATGCAAATGTAAAAATTTCATTTACATTGCCAAAGAGCTCTTTTGTAACTCTAAGTCTCTACGACAATATTGGCAACAAAGTAGCTGATATTTCTAGTCAAAACTACTCAGCTGGAAGCCACAATATTAACAATGCTTACGACTATTTCAGCACTCTTCCAAATGGACAATATATTCTGAAGATGAATGCTGGTGCAAACTCTAGTGTGACCAAAGTTATTATAATGAAATAACACACCCTCATCTCAACATTTTTGATGAGGACAAATACAAGGGCAACTTTTTATATAATTATATAGAGTTGCCCTTTTTTTTAGTATCTTGACTTTTGGCAAATATGAAAATAATAATAATCATAATAATCTTTTATGTTTCTGTTGGTTTAGCAGCTTCCAAAAACATCATAATACCAATTCAAGTAGTTGATTCTCAGGGCGTGGACTTTGTCAATAAGCTAAGCATAGGCGTCTCTTCGGAGGCTAGCTACGGGATTGATTCAGCATTTGGAGAGCTCGAATTAATGCCGGGTAAACCACCAGGTAAAGTAAATATGTGCGCTTTAAAGATTGAGGAAATTGACCAAAGCAATGGGCTTAAACTATGGTCAAATAAAGACATAAGGCCCAAGACCGAAGAGGACAAGCAATTTCAAAAGTATCATATTATTATGTATTATTTCCAAAAAGATCTCCTGATGTCACTTGATTTCAAGGACAATGACGTTGATTCCATAATAGTGACAGATATCGACAATGGTTCTTTTTTCATAGAAAACATAAGCCAGACTAAAGAATTATTCTGGGACAATGAAAATCTTGAGCGAGTTGAGTTTTATATCCATGTTTTTTACAACTTAGTACCCAGCTCAGTGGAAAACTCTGACAAAGAAAACATAATTCGCTATAGTAACTCGCGCTTATTCTCAAATGCGGGGCTAAAAGATGTTTCAATATTCAACTCCCTGGGCAAGCCTGTTTACCACAATGGCTCATTGGTGAGGGAAATTGATTTGTCAGGATTTCACTCTGGAGTATATTTTCTTAGAGCAGAATCGGAAAAGAGATTAATTAATAAAAAAATTATAATAAGCAGATAAGTGGACAATAAAGAACAGACAAAAGACTACCAAACTCAATTTAAAGGTTCCTGTGATAGTGGCACTAGAGTTGCCGAAGGCGACGATGAGAAATTGAAAATATCAGTGGTCATTCCCCTTCTCAACGAAGAAGAGTCTCTTGTGGAGCTGAGTGAAAAGTTGGAAAAACATTTAACCCTTGTAGCAAAATCCTTGTGGGAGGTGATTTTTGTCGATGATGGTTCAAGCGACCAGTCCTACAGCATTATTACTGGTTTAAACAAGTCAGACAAACGTTTTAAGGCAATTAGATTCAGAAGAAATTACGGCAAATCTGCAGCACTTTCGGTCGGATTCGAGCGTGCATCTGGCGATATTATTATCACCATGGATGCCGATCTCCAAGATGACCCAGCCGAGATACCAAATCTTGTATCCAAGATTGAACAAGGCTATGACTTGGTTTCGGGATGGAAGATGAAGAGATACGATCCCATTTCAAAGACACTGCCATCAAAATTATTCAACAGAGTCACTTCTTTAGCCTCTGGAATAAAACTGCATGATTTTAATTGCGGTCTGAAGGCATACCGCCGAGATTGTGCAAAAAGCCTACATGTTTACGGTGAGATGCACCGGTTTTTGCCAGCACTTGCCCATCAGGACGGCTTTTTGGTGACCGAGATTGTGGTACAACATCACCCCAGAAAGCACGGACACTCAAAATTTGGAACGGCAAGATTCTTCAATGGTTTTTTTGATTTGATTACTGTAGTTTTTGTGACCAGATTCTTTAAAAAGCCACTACATCTTTTCGGCTTATTTGGATTTCTTAGTGTATTTTGTGGTCTAGCCATTGACGGCTACTTACTTGTGGAGTGGCTTTTGGGCAATACTTACCTGAGCAATCGCCCGCTTGCTATCTTTGGTTTAGTTCTAATTGTTGTAGGCATTCAATTTATTTCAATGGGTTTGATAGGCGAGATGATAGTCAAGAATTCACCCATGACCAATGTTTATTCTATTAGGGAAACTATATGAAGTATGTTTTTATTTTAATAATATTGTCATTTATTTCAAACAATATGTCAGCCCAAGACTTTCGTCAGATTTATAAATACAAATCAGACTATGCCTTTGCGGTTGGAATTTCTACCCTGCAGTTGGTGGGCGACAATCCTGCCGGCGAGTACATTAAATACTTACCAGAAATAAAATCTTTCGGCGGTGGATTTGTCAATGCCGAATCTGGAATTGATCTAAGGGTCACTCGCTATTTAGACGACGAAGATGTTCACAGGATTCCATTGGGTTTTTCAATTTATTTTTTTGATTCTCAGACGAAATCTTTTCTTTCGTCATTACTGTTTACTGACACCCATAGTTTCAATATCAGTAACGTCTACACTGGGTGGCACTATTCTATGGCTCGTTTCCCTTTGGGCAATGCTCATCTTTGGGCAGGCATCGAGTTGCACGCAAGCTATCTCAGTGGCCGTACTTACTCCAGAAAACTGACAGTTCGTGGAGACGGCACCCAAAAAGATATTGATGGATTTGTCAAGGCATGGGAGGAAAGTTATGTTGGAAATAATACTTTTGAGCTTACAAAAGAGAACACCCTTAGGCTAGGAACTTTATTCAGGCTAGGGATTGACGGAGAAATTCAAGAAAGGTGGATGATAAACATGAGCGGTGGTCTTCAGCTTCTAAATTTATTTTTAAGAGATGATTCTACAGGCAACCTATTGCTCACCAGAAAAAATGCTATAATCAATGAAACTTATGCTTGGGCGTTCAATTTTTCTTTATTAATTCAATACAGGCTTTAATAATGCTCATAAGGTCGAAGGCGCCATTGCGTCTTGGTTTGGCAGGAGGTGGCACAGACCTAAGTCCTTATTCAGATGAATACGGCGGTTCGGTCTTAAATGCCACTATTAATTTATACGCCTATGCCACGATAAAACCCCGTAACGACGGTCAGATTGTGTTAAAAGCGCACGATAGGGGGGAAGTTTTCACCTGTGACTCTACTGAATTTTTAGAGCTAAGTGGTTCTCTTCTTCTTCATAAAGGAGTGTACAACAGGGTAGTAAAAGATTACAATCTTGGGGCACTTTCTTTTGAACTCACGAGCTACGTGGACGCACCGGCTGGCTCTGGTCTGGGCACATCTTCGACTCTCACTGTGGCAATTCTAGGAGCTTTCTCACGCTGGCAATCCATTGCACTTGGCGAGTATGACTTGGCTCATTTGGCCTACGAGATTGAACGACTCGATTTGGGAATGGCAGGAGGGAAGCAAGATCAATATGCGGCGGCATTTGGCGGATTCAACTTCATGGAGTTCTATCCCGGTGACAAGGTAATAGTCAATCCTTTGCGTGTTCGGCGGGAAATCATTGCTGAGTTTAATCATAATTTATTACTCTATTACACTGGCACCAGTCGCTTATCGGCAAAAATAATTGACTCTCAGACAAAGAATGTAAGCAATAAAAATATGTCATCTCTTGAAGGCATGCACGAGCTGAAAAAACAAGCCATTGCGATGAAGGAAGCTGTGCTTTGTGGTGGATTGAGCAACATTGGCAATATACTTAGTAATGGCTGGAAGTATAAAAAACAGCTCACGAGCGAAGTGACCAATCCCTTCATTGATGAAATCTACTCATGTGCCTTAGAAAATGGTGCTATTGGCGGGAAAATAACGGGTGCGGGCGGAGGCGGATTCATCATGTTTTATTGCCACGAAAAAGGAAAGTATAAACTTATGAACGCGCTCAAAAAGTTTGGTGGCGAGTTCAATAGATTCGAGTTCACCAAATACGGACTTGAGACTTGGGTGGTAAGGTAAATGGAGGCTATTATTTTAGCCGGCGGCCTGGGAAAGAGGTTGCAGCATCTTTTGCCACAGACTCCAAAACCCATGGCAATGGTTGCCGGCAGTCCATTCCTTGAGTATATTTTACAACACCTTGCCGCTTTGCAGTTCAAAAGAATTATCCTTTCGGTTGGCTATTTGGCAGAGCAGATCCAAGATCATTTCCAGTCCTCATATCTGGGCGTGGACATCCAGTATTGCTATGAGAGTGTGCCACTTGGCACTGGCGGTGCAATTTCTGCAGCACTTCATCATTCATCTTTGGAAGATGCAGAAATATTTATTCTAAACGGCGATTCTTTCCTAGAGTTTAATCCTAGAATATTTACTGGAAACATGATTGGAAAAAAAGCTGATATTATTCTTGGCTTAAAAAAAATGACTAATCCTCACCGCTATGGGACTGTAGATTTAAATTCTAGCAATAAAATAATTAATTTTAAAGAAAAGAGAAATATTGAAAGTGGTATGATTAATTGTGGAGTTTATCTTATTAAAAGAGATTTACTAAATAATTATAAATTGAACAAAAAATACTCTTTCGAGAAAGATTTCCTGGAAGTATATTTAAACAAACTAAATGCTTATGGCGAAATAGTAAACGGCTATTTCATTGACATTGGAGTGGAGGAAGATTTTTTACAGGCACAAAAAGATTTTGCCAAGAGAAAGCCACTTATTACTTAAAATGTGTATGCAAGTCCATATATTTACCAGCAACGCTTGCGGTCTTGATACCGAATTTGTCTATTAACTTCTTCTTTGATTTATGCTTGTCGATATAGAGTAGCATGCTTGTGGTACGCAAAAGTTTGGCGGGAGGGCCAGTGATGTCAATGGAATTAAGATAATTCCTCAGAATATTCCTCAAGAATTCTGGTGCTAATTTTTTTCCAAAACTATTCCTGGCTGTACTAAAAAATAAATATTCTGTGTCGTGGGTGCGAGTGTCATTTAGATAATCTTTTATTAAGAAATTAATTTTGGTATCGACTGGATGCTTTGCTTCTGAGCCGACAAGGTAGTAAGTTCGTTCGGATTTAACCAGGTCTATTTTTTTCAGTGAGCAAATAAATTTTGCTGAAACACCACTATAAACTGACATTAAAAAGATCAATTTATTTCTTTTGCCCGCAATTTCAAGGGCGGGCGTGTGTATTATTTCTTTTATTTTATTGGGTGAGACAAACACATTCTCATAATTAATTGCTTCATTATTTATAATATTTCTTTTTTCTTTTTTTATTTTATATTTAATTCTTTTAGCTGGATTTTTCTCGAGAATATTTTCCTTGCACAAATAATCAAAAAACTTATTTAATGCCACCAGATAATTACGAACGGTGAGCGGACTAAGGTAGAGTTTATATTCTAGGTGATGGCGATATTTATTAATATGCTCTGGGTAGAAATAAAATACTTTCCGAGTTTTATGGTATTGCGTAAAAGCCGAAAGAGCAAATTTACGAGACCGAACGGTAGATTTTGCCATTTGGCAAGAATTTAAATATTGGCTCACAAGAGAAGATAATTCTTCTGGCTCAATTTCAATTTTCTTAAATTTGTCCTCAATCATAAAGCAAAATAAACGAAAAATAATGTCAAGACGAAAAGAAAAAAAAGAAATAATCGACCTGCTTGAAATTGAAGCAATCGCATTCGAGGGAATTTCGATAGCACGATGTGAGGGTCTTGTGCATTTCCTCCCTGGCGGAGTTCCGGGAGACAAGGTGCGGGCTTTGCGGCTCAGAAAGAGAAAAAACCGACTCGAATCTCTTATCTTGGAAGTTCTTGAACCCTCGCCCCACAGGATAGAAGCCAAGTGTAATTATTTTGGGGACTGTGGTGGATGTTCGCAGCAGAACATGAATTACCAAAAGCAGCTTCAATGGAAAAAAACTCATGTCAAAGATGCTTTCGAGCGGCACGCAAAGATTTTCCCAGAAGAAATCCTTGATGTTAGCCCCGCACCAAAAGAATTTTATTATCGTAACAAGATGGAATTTTCCTTTGGAGGAAGTCGCTGGCTCACAAAGGCAGAGGTCAAAAGTGGCAAGGAGTTGGGGGGGAAGAACTTTGCTCTGGGGCTTCATGCCAAGGGGCGATACGACAAGGTGATTGATGTCAAAGAGTGTCATATCACAGATTCTAGGGCTGGGAAAATACTTGAATTGCTTCGGTCAAAGGCTCAAGAACATGATGTACCAGCTTATAACCTGCGAACTGGAGAGGGCTTTTTGCGTGAGCTGGGATTTCGGGTTTCGTCACTTAATGGAGAAATTCTGGTGAACCTTATCACATTTTCCGGCCCAGACTCCCATCCCCAATTCATGGACTGGTTTTATAATGATTTTCCGACTGAGTCTGAAGTCTCAACCATTATTCATTCGGTCAATGGCACAAAATCGCCAGTTGATATTGAGCGATCAACCCTAGTTTGTGGTCCTGGATTTTTGAAAGAAAATATTCTTGGGATTGATTATAAGATTTCTCCCCGATCATTTTTCCAGACAAATACTTTTGGGCTGAATGCTTTTATTGAAAAAATAATTGAATACGCACAAGCCAAAACAAGCGATATTGTTTGGGATCTCTACTGTGGAGCTGGTTCAATCACACTACCTTTGGCAAAAAACTCTAAGAAGATTATCGGCATTGAGATGAACAGCTCTGCCGTTGATGACGCAAAAGAGAATGCAAAGGAAAATGAAATACACAATGCTTATTTTTACGTCGCCGACCTCCACGGCAAGCAAATGCCTGAGCTACTCTCCAGCCTAGAGAAGCCAGACATTGTCATCATTGATCCTCCCCGTGCTGGAGTCCACAAAAACCTGCTTGCCCATTTGCTGGATATTTCCCCAAAAACAATAGTATATGTCAGTTGCAATCCAATGACCCAATCTCGTGATTGCAAAATACTAGAGGAAAAATACATAATAAAAAAGATATTACCCTTTGATATGTTCCCCCAGACTTGGCATATCGAATCGATTGCATTGCTCCAAATCAGAGAAAAATTGAATGAGGAGTAATGTTGCCAATAAATTTATATTTTATTTCAAAGCAGATTTTTTCTTTTTAATTGGAAATGATATAAGTTAAATTTGCTTGGCAATAGTTGTAGCATCATTTTTTTTATAAAAACATTAAAATATCTTTAATCATACCAGCTTACACCGAAGAAACTAGGATTGGAAAGTCTCTTGAGACTATTTCTGATTATTTTGCAAGCCAAGATTACAAGTCTGAAATCATTGTCGTCGATGATGGGTCTGGGGACGGCACGGTCGAGGTGAGCAAAAGTTGTGAGGGGGTGAGGGTACTTGAGCAAAAGAAAAACATGGGCAAAGGAGCGGCTGTTCGTCGTGGAATGTTGGAGGCGAGTGGCGATTTCCGTGTATTTTCTGATGCCGATCTTTCCACTCCAATTTATGAGATCAAGAAGTTAATTGCCCAGCACCGGAGCGGATTTGACATTTGCATTGGTTCACGCGCTTTAGTTTCTGAGATGATAAAGGAGCATCAGCCTTGGTATCGGGAGTCGATGGGCAAATTTTTCAACAAACTTGTTCAGGCTTTGGTTTTCAAAGGAATCCAAGACACACAATGTGGATTTAAAGGATTTTCTGCCAAGTCTGCCGAAGATATTTTTTCGAGAACAAAGATTGACGGATTTGCATTTGATGTCGAGGCTTTATTTTTGGCCGCTCGCCTAGGCTATAGAGTCAAAGAAATTCCAGTAGAGTGGTACAACGACGAGCGTTCAACAGTCAATCCAGTGACTGATTCTGCAAAAATGTTGCTAGAGATTTTGCGCATAAAAGGCTTACATTCTTAGGCTGTGACGCGCCACACCTTAACTAAACCTTAGACGTTTTGTCTGGTGACATAATAACGGACAGATTCCTACCTTCGAATTTCATTTGATTGTCAAGCTTTGCAATATCTTCCAATTCTG
Organism: Bacteroidota bacterium; assembly: GCA_024280675.1. Taxonomy (GTDB): domain Bacteria; phylum Bacteroidota; class Ignavibacteria; order Kapaibacteriales; family UBA2268; genus JAJRPT01. The sequence continues at coordinate 5,515 of JAJRPT010000113.1, read as the reverse complement.
CGACAAATCTTTTGAGCAAATCGGCGCCAATTTCCTTGTGTGCCATTTCACGTCCACGAAACATTACCGTCGCCTTGATTTTATTGCCTTGCCCAATAAACTCACGAGCGTGTCTGACCTTGAAATTAAAGTCGTGAGTATCGGTTCGCCATTTGAAGCGTATTTCTTTTAGTTGTTGCTTGGTTTGGCTTTTCTTTTGGATTTTCTCTTTCTTCTGTTGCTCGTAGGCATATTTTCCATAATCCATTATCTTGCAAACTGGTGGCTCGGCCTTTGGTGCAATTAATATCAAATCAAAGCCAAAATCTTCGGCACGGCTGAGTGCTTGATTTCGTGAAATCACACCAATCATATCCCCATCTGGGCCAATCACTCTAAATTTATCACCCTTTATCTCACGATTGGTTTGATGCTTTTTCTCTTGAATTGGGAACCGGCCTCGGTGCCTTCTTCCGCCTTTGAATGGTGCATAATGGACTTGTATCAAATATTAAAACCTTCTAATAGTATGAAAATATTATTGCAGAGGTGCAAATCTTAGACTACAAATATAATAATTTATTAGTAATTTTGCATCAGAACCGTAAATATAAATAATAATTCTAGTAAATAAAAATTAAAGTTAAATATGAGAGAAAATAAAAGCGAACTATTGTTACGCCGAGAAGAAGAACTTGCCGAATTAGAGGAATTGGGAATCAATGCCTATCCTTACTCTTTCGCCAAAACTCATTCAAGCAAAGACATACTCGAAAATTACACACAAGAGACTGCCGAAGAATTTAAAGAAATTGCTGTGGCTGGCAGAATTATGACAATGAGGAAGATGGGAAAGGCAGTGTTCTTGCACATCTTAGACCAAGAGGGGCGTATTCAATGCTACTTTAATAAGAAATTAACACCCGACTCCTTTGCACAGTTGAAGCTCTACGATATTGGCGATATTATCGGAATCAAAGGCGAAGCCTTCACCACAAGAACTGGCGAGACGACGGTCAAAGCACATTCTTTTGAGCTACTTTGCAAATCCTTGCAACCCTTGCCCATTGCAAAAGAAGAGACGCTCGAAGACGGCACAAAAATAGTTTATGACTCGTTCAAAGACAAGGAATTACGCTACCGCAAAAGATATGTGGATTTAATTGTCAATTCAGATATTCGGGATGTTTTTGTAAAACGGTCTAAAATTATATCATCGATGAGAAGATATTTTGACATTCGTGGCTGGATGGAGGTTGAGACACCAATCTTGCAATCGCTCTATGGCGGTGCGTCGGCTCGCCCATTTACCACCCACCACAACACACTAGACACCGAAATGTTTATGAGGATTGCACTCGAACTACCGCTCAAGAAACTGCTTGTTGGCGGATTCGAGGGAGTGTACGAGATTTCTAAGAATTTCCGAAACGAGGGCATGGACAAGACTCACAATCCAGAGTTCACCATGATGGAGATTTACGTTGCATACCGTGATTATAATTGGTGTATGGACATGACCGAGGATCTTTTACGAACTATTGCAATGGAAGTTTTTGGTACTCATAAATTTACTTTGGGCGAGAATGAAATCGATCTTGAGCCAAAGTTTAGGCGTATTTCGATGGGTGACTTGTTTGTGGAATATTGTGGTGAGGATATGATTGGCAAGTCCAAAGATGAAATGATTATTGCTGCAAAAAAACATAATGTGGAATATGACCCAACTTGGAATGCGATGAAATTGTTGGATGAAATATTTTCGCAGCTGATTGAGAAGAATCTTATCCAGCCAACATTTATGACAGATTTCCCAGTTGAGATTTCTCCACTTGCAAAAAAGCACAGGACAAAAGACGGACTTGTAGAACGCTTTGAGATGTTCATTAACGGGCAAGAAATGGCGAATTCATTCTCCGAGCTAAACGACCCGAGGGATCAACGCTCACGACTTGAGGATCAGTCTCGTGCCAAGCTCGATGGCGATGAGGAGGCGATGGTGTTGGACGAGGATTTCCTTTCGGCCATTGAAGTTGGGATGCCTCCTGCTGCTGGTCTTGGGATTGGGATTGACCGCTTGGTGATGTTACTAACTGGACAAAGTTCAATTCGTGACGTACTTTTCTTCCCTCAGATGAAGCCACGAGGTGGCATTGAAAAGTAGAGATTTGTAAGTGTGCGTCGCTTCGTCCGTCGCTATATTTTTGTGAATATATTTCGCAGAAATCAAAGGAATTATTGAATGGACAGATAGAAAGCTTCAGGTCTTTACACCAGAAGTCGGGAACGGTTATAGCCGTAGCTTCAATATTTGCACCAATACTTTTGTTTCTGGCTGATAAGGCTCAGGACTGGTTAAAAGTTCTTGCTGTGATATTCGTCTTGTTCCTTATTGTAGGGGTTGTTTTGCTTCTTATGAATTTAAGAGCCAAAAAACTCTATCAAGGATTTGATGAAACCTTGCTTAAAGAATTGCTAAATGAAGAGATTATAGATGTGTACCTATATGAAATTTCATATAATGAAAGCTCTATTGAAAAAAATGATTTAATTCTTAATGATCAGAATAGAAAGTATAATAAGGGAATAGCTTTAATTATATTTTCAATTATTATGTCCTTAGTAGTTCTAGTAATTGACACCGTTTTGAAAATTGTAAATTAATAATTAGGGTAAAAAAAAAAATGTCTGAAGTGAATGATATAAAAGTGGAAAAGAGGAAGAAAAAAGATAAGAAATTAACTTTACCAAAAGTCGATGAGCGTAAATTAAGAAGGCTCAACGAGGGTGTAGAACCTGAGAAAGTCACTAAGTGACTGTGGTCACTCAGTGACTTTAGAGCCGTCATTCTGGCTTGTCCAGAATCTAGGAGCTATCCTTAAAATCGATTCGGGACACACGAAGTGTGTGCCACAGATGAAGCCTGAGAAGTGAGCGGTGAAAACATTTAAATTTATAATAATATTTAGTATTTTGCGTAAATAATAGAAAACAAAAATAAGGGTAATAAAAATGGGACACATCGATACATTTGAAGAGTTTGTAGAAAAGAAAGCTGAAGAAAAACAAGTTGATTGGGATAAAAGGAAATCTAATTGGATTTCTTCAGTTAATGGCTTGTATAATCAGATAAAACTTTGGTTGGCTCCGTCAATTGAAAAAGGACATATAAAAGTACTTGAAAAGCCAATTGAATTAATAGAAGATTACTTGGGGAAATACAAAATTAATAGACTTGATATTTATGTGGGTAGTGAAAAAGTTTCTTTAATACCGAAAGGTTCTTTAATTGTTGGGGCTTATGGAAGAATTGATTTTGAAGGAAATAGAAAAGATGTTATGTTCATCGAAGAAGATTGGAATAACTGGCATGTAGCTCAAAGAAACATACATTTAAAAACTTTTGAGTTGAATGAAACTTCTTTTAAAAATCTAGTAAGAGATTTTATTGATGGATAGTCAATATTCTAGAAAAATAAAATCTCTTGATGAAATTTGGGATTGGTATTCAGAGCAAAAAGAACTATTAATTGAGCTTAAAAGTAAAGTAATTACTGGTTTGATTTCTAAAGAAAAATTCCAATATCAATCAACAAATGAAATTGAAGAACACTTCAAAAATAGTATTGAGGAATTAGAGCATCTAGTTTGTTTTGATTTAGTTTCAACTGCTGAAGGATGTATGCAAAGTGATTTTAAAAATAGAATTAATTCAAATAGCTTTACAGGATTTATTGATATTCTCTTGAATGAAAAAGCGAATGATAATAATATAAGTTTGTCTCAAGAAATAATGCCTGTCTGGAAGAAATTTACTGCTAGTAAATCTCAAGTAATTGCAGACTTCTCTGGAATACTGAAATACAGAAATTGGCTAGCACATGGGAGGCACTGGGATCAGAAGGTAGGTGAAATTTATAATCCAAACAAAGCATTCAAAATTTCAAAAGAGCTAATCGATGTAATAAATACAAATTAGATATTTTATTTTGCAAATCAATAATCAAGTGCGAGCCAAGCTCGATGGTAATGAGGAGGCGATGGTGTTGGACGAGGATTTCCTTTCTGTGCCATTGAAGTAAGCAACAAAAACAAATTAAAACCACACGAAGTGTGTGCCACAGATGAAGCCATTGAAGTAAGTAACAAAAACAAATTAAAACCACACTGGTGTGTGTGGCTCAGAGCTTGAATGTCAGACCCAAGCCACCAAAATATTTCTTTTGCAAAAGAGGAGCTATGTCGTGGTCGTACATGAGGTGGATAAAAGCATTTGCCGAAAGGTAATCATTGACCTTTAGCACAAAATTATTCTCCCAGCTACCATCCACATTTTTCACTTGATCTGGATTCTTTGGAGTAAAATTGAGGAATAGTTCAAGTTTTGAGTCATAGAAAACATTTTCGAAAATCTCCCATTTTGCTTTCCCCACAAAATTTGCACCTAGCTCAGGAGTGACGGTCTTGCCCACCTCCGCACCATAGGCACCAATGTCTGATAGCGAGTCATCGGCCATGATAATCAAACGTCCAGATACGGGAGATAAAAAAAGCGACAAATGTTCATTTGGTTTATAATCCAAACCAACAGACAAATTAAGATATGCAGGAGAAAATAATTTTGATACAATATTGGAATCACTCACTCGGTAATCGTATCCATCATAGAATTGAGTTTTGAAATTGAGTTGTGCTGCATAGTTGAAATCAGAAAATGCTTTGTGTCCAAACTTTGAATTAATATTAATCATATCTTGATTTTTCCTCCAATCAAACTCATCGGAATAATTTACTCCATAGCCCAAATCAATATCATTTTCCCACTGGAAACTTGAATCAATATAGGAAACATTGTATTTAAGGAGAAAAACGATGCTAGAGGCATTCTCACCCCCCGTTGCCCAGTCCTCAAAGCCAATGGCACTGAACTGCAATCCAATATTCCCAGAGTTTTTCCATTCTTGGGATTGTAGGAAATTTGGCAACAACAGAAAAAATGACATGGCAAGAATCACTTTAGACAACATTTACAACTCCAAAAATAATTATCGTATTTTATTTTGCAATTTAGTAATTATTCTTCTTTGAATAAAAAAATTTCTTATCTTTGTTTGAGGGCTAATTATACACACTATTATTTATCATTAGACATTTTCTCTGCTTATGAAGTTAATTTTCTTAGGACCACCTGGTGCGGGCAAAGGCACACAAGCTCAACAAATTACGAGCGACTTTGGCATTGTCCAAATTTCAACAGGCGACATGTTACGAGCTCAAATTAGTGGCAATACCCCGCTGGGCACCCAAGCCAATAAATATATTAAAAATGGAGAGCTTGTCCCAGACGGGCTGATAATCAATATGATTGAAGAGGAGTTGCTTGCCAGAGCAAGTGAAAAGGGGTATCTACTCGATGGCTTTCCAAGAACTCTCGAACAAGCTCGCGCGCTGGACAAGATACTAGGAAACAGGAATGAGAAAATTGATATTGCATTAATACTAGATGTGCCAGAAGAAGACATAGTGGGGAGGCTTT
>JAJRPT010000112.1 GCA_024280675.1 Bacteroidota bacterium | reverse complement strand
GTAATTACTGGTTTACCAGAAAATATTGTAGTTTTGCTCATGACTATTTTGTTGTTTATTGTGGTTAATAATTCAGCAAATATAATCAAGGTGAGGGCAACTTAGCTCTCACCGTATTTTTTTCGTCGGACACTAGTGATATAGAATATATTTATTTATCTAAATTAAATGTAATATATAATGGTCGAATGCAGTTTGCAAATGATTTATTGGGAAGAATTAAACTTGGTTTTTCAGAAGGTGAATACTCGCAATTAGATTTTAACAAAGCCGATTTGAGTTATAAAAAATCTAAGAATAAATATGTACTAAATAGAAATAAAATTAATACTACACTTGCTGAATTATCCCGCATAGCTGGTATAAATATTCAGTTTACAAGTGGATTAGATTACCCTGTAAATGAACCCGATAATACAAATACAACTAGCTATTTAGAAAAACTAATAGTTGCACAAAAAGATATAAACAATAATGAAATTTCAATAGCTACTGCTAAGAATTATCCCAAAATCGAGCCTGGCTTTAAGCATGAATCTATATTGAATAAACAGCTTAATGGTATTTCGCTAGGCATAAGCATGCCTTTGTTTAAAAGCAGTTCAAAGATTGAATCCAGGCAGGTGTTGGCGGGATATTATTCTGAAATCCAAGAAGCTCAGAGATTGAAATTCCAAAGTAAAGTTGAATCTTTAAAGAAAGAAATTGCATCACTTAAGCAATTATTAGAATCATATTCTAATAATATTACAGAAAGTACCCAGCTATTAAATCAATCATTTGAGATTGGTAATATAAACCTTAATGAATATAGTTATGAATTAAAGCAGATATATGAATTTGAAGATGAATTTTTTAACACAAAATATTTGTATAAGGCAAAGATTTTAGAATTGGAAATGGTAAAGTTTAGTATGTAAGTTATAGGCTCCGCCACTTTAACACTGCAAACTAATGAAAGGCTGTGATTACCCAAGTTTTATTTTCTGACATTATTCTGACAATAAAAAATCCTCTCGGAATATTTGCATCAGAAATATCTTGGGAGAAAATTTGTGAGTTATTATTTTTTATTTCATATTCGGCGATTTTTTGTCCAGATATTGAAATTAATTCTAATGTAAAATCTTTTGGTATTTCGTCACCTGGAAATTCAATCTGCAATAAATTATTGAGCGGGTTGGGAAACAATTTGATTTCTGGATTGTCTTGAGACGAGTTCACCGAAACTTGGCTAGTTGCATCACTTACGTCAAAAACATAAAGCCCAGTTTGCCTATCTGAAACCAGCACATTGCCAGAAGGAAGAAATGGATAAACGCCCCACGCACCTTGGTAATTAATAGAATAATCTGCCAAATAAGTATCATAAAACCCAGCTACCTCTGGCTCTTCTGGATTCCGAATGTTGAAAATAAAAAGCCCATCGTGATAATAAGCAACGAAAAGATAATCGCCCATAATTATTTGGTTGTGCGGGATTGAGAGCGAATCTACACCAGATCCAAATGTGGAAATAAGCACAGGGTTTTCAATATCTGAGATGTCAAATAGTTTCATTTCCGCACCCGAATGCTCGTCCGACATTATATAGGTTTTACCATCGGCAGAAAGCCAACCCGAATGGCTGATTCCTTTGAATGGATAATCGGTAATTGTTGAGATAAGGCGAATGTCTTCGGGATTTCTTGCATCAAAAATATGAAGCCCCTCATCTTCTCCAAAATAATGATGGGTGTAGACGGTGTCACCTCTGACGAAGAAATCATGTCTTAATCCCATAGGTGCTGGCAACTTACCGATTAGCTCTGGCAACTCTGGATTCTCAAGGCTGTAAATCCCGCCATCATTTGTCGCATAAAGTCTTGCACTGACCGTGTCGATGAAAATATTATGTGCTTTATCAAATAATTCATCGGAGGCATAGACAATTTTAACAGTATCAGGCAAATAAGAAAGATCTGCAATCATCAAAGAAGCCGGAGACACATCTGCTACCATGTACAAATAATGCTTATAAGTGTGGAAGTCTCTTTGTATGCCACCGTCACCCAATCCCTTGATATAACCTACTTTTGCAGGCTTGCTCGGGTCTGTAATATCGATCAAATAGATGCCTTTGAGTGAACCAAGAATTGCATATTCACGACCGCCAGAGGCATATCCCCACGCTTCATTATAGAGACCTTCTAAATGTTGATGAGAGCCATGGTCGTGATAATCTGGATTTAATTCTCCATTTTCCAAAGTGTCAGGGTGAATTAAGGTAGAATCTTGCCACGTTCCTATTAGTTCAATATTTTTCCTATCATTAGAATCTGAAATCAAGATTAAGGGAAAAGCTATAAAAGTAAGCAGAATGTAAATGTGTTTCATTTGATTATTTATTTATACTGATGGAGAGGGGTTTATTCGGAATATAAAGTTACAGAAATTACAAAATATCTTACTATAAATTTTTACCAAGCTCTTTTACTGTACTTTTTAACATAATTGGAATAATGATTTTATGAAATGGTTTTACTGGCAGGAAATATAGATTTCCGCCCTTGTTATTAAATTTTATACAAGTTGAGATAGTTAAGTATTTGCTTGTCTTATCCTGCTGTCCAATCAACATAGAAACTCTAAAATTTAGATGTTTATCATTTTCTCCAAATATTATTTCTGTATCATTTCTGTCAAATACTTTAAATAAGCCAATACTTTCTCCAATATTTCCTTGGAAATTATTTATTATTTCTTCTTTGGTCCGAAGAGGATCAATACCTGTTTTTAGCCCAAAGCACTTTACAATATTATTGCGAATATTCAAAAGCCCATCAACCCACCTGGGAGTAGATGCAAAAAAAGCTTTGCCAATCTCAACTGAATTAATTTCTCTTTCAATATTAGAAATATCTACCGAATAAGAGTCGGAGTAATCAGAATGCCAATTTGAGAGAATAGAACTTTGGGGTAGATTTGTTTTCCTTACTTTCATTTCTATTTTCCTGTCTCGCATTTTGCCCGCCCGTCCAAAATCTCAAGGATATGATTGCATTTTTCTTTAGCACGATCTTTAATTTCTTCGGCTTGGGAAAGAATATCTTGCCTCCAGCTCTCGTCTTTTATGTCCGTCATATTGACCACCACATTCCGCCAAGCACCCCAAATACCAAGCTCCAAAGCCCTCGCCCCAACCTCAATGTCGGACACAGAAGCAAAGTTCCCATGCCGTGCGGCAATCTCCATCTGTTCCCACGCACCATCTCCTAAGTTCATTACAGACAAAGGACTTAGTATCGCTTTCTTAAGACCATTTTGCATAGCTCCTGCTCGGATAGATTTCTCTTTGTCAGTATTTTTTGGCAAACGAACAGCAGCCACATAATCATTGAAAGCATTTGTGTCCTCATCTACTTTTGGGATTAACCCTTGGCTTGTGGCAAGCAAATTTGGAATTGCTTTTTTCATCTCACTAGATACATTTTCATACTTCCTAACTCCATAAGTTAGTTGAGTGACCATCGCCCCAAGCCCAGTTCCAAGCCCTGCAATGGCTGCTGCGACAGATCCTCCTCCGGGTGCTGTGGTGCGAGCTGCCACTTCTTCGGTGAATGCTCTAAGTGTCATAGATGCAAGAGGTTCGTTCCTTTCTTCTGAGATGATGTATTCAATAATTCGCTTCTCTGGAATGAACTGTGACACAGAATTCAATCCAAGCCTATCGATAACCAATTTGATCTTCTGCGACTCTTGATAAATAAATAACCCATCTCGCCGGGCGTAATAATCGGCTGCCATCAGCATCGCCTCAAGCGGAATAAGCCCCACAAGTTCAGACCCGGCAAGGGATACTCCAAGCTCTGCTGCATCTTTTTTGGCTTCCTCAAATGCCAGGTGCATAGGAGTCACTTTATAATTATTGAGATTCATTGTGATTTGAGCCATCCCGTATTCTTCCACATGCCAGCCCATGGCTTTTGTTTCTTTGAGTCTCCCTGGATTGCCCTCGCCACGACCCGCTTCACGCAAATTTAGTGCGATGCGGTGAGCTTGATTGTGCGGAGCTAAGACATTGATATTATATGCAATTAGAAAGAAACGTGAGCCAGTCGCCGTCACTCCCCATTTTGGGTCAAACTCGCCAGACCAATAATCTGGTTCCCAGCCCTGGCGAGTCACCTTCTCAGACATTGCTTCGTATTCACCTTTGCGAATATCTGGCAATTTCTTCCTGTAATCACGAGTTGAGGCTTCTTCGTAAAGATAAAAAGCAAGCCCCAATTCTTTGGACGCACGCCCGGCAAATTGCTTTGAGCATTCGACACAATCTCCAGTCGTCACATTTGCCACTGGCACAAAAGGACACACGTCCATCGCACCCATTCTCGGATGCTCACCACTTTGAGTTCGCATATCTATCAAATCTTTTGCAACTCGGGCGGCATTAAAGGCACCATTTACAACTGATTCTGGGTCACCTACAAAAGTGTAAACTGTGCGGTTGGTTGATGCTCCTGCGTCCACATCCAGCAAAGTACATCCCTCCGTTTTTCGGATTGCACCCGCAATTGCTTCAATCGTTTCTTGGTTTCGTCCTTCGGAGAAATTTGGGACGCATTCTATTATTTTTTTGTTCATTTTGTTTTTTTTATTTTATTTGGACTATAGTTTCAAAACTAATGAATTAAGAATTTAAAACAAGCAAAACAAAACCTTGCTATTGACATACATCTGAATTATTTTTGTAGTTGAACAAAAAATAAAAATAGGAAAACAAATGCCCTTTATTCCAAATTCAGATGCCGACCGCAAAGAAATGCTTCAAACCATCGGCGTATCAAAATTCGAAGACCTAATAGACAATATCCCAAAAAGTATACGGTACTCAGGTGATTTAAATGTGGGCAAACAACTCTCCGAATATGAAGTGACAAAATTGCTGTCCGGGTATGCAAAGATGAACACAAGCACCGATTCGCATGTCTGTTTCATGGGCGGTGGAGCATACGACAGGTTTATCCCATCAATAGTTGGCGATACTATCAACCGAGCAGAGTTTCGCACCGCATACACTCCCTACCAAGCCGAAGTCTCACAAGGAACACTGCAAGCAATGTACGAATTTCAGACAATGATCGCCGAACTCACAGGAATGGACTTGGCAAATGCCTCGATGTACGACGGGGCAACTTCTTTTGCCGAAGCCTGCTTGCTTGCTCACGCTCAAACAAAAAAGACTGAGATTTTGCTGTTGGGTACGATAAATCCTAGATATTTGGAAACGGCACTGACTCTTTGCGAAGGTCGTGGACTAAGTTTCACGGTGATTAAAATGAACGACGGGCGGGCTGACATTGATTTATTAACACAGAAAATTTCTCCCCAAACTGCCGCAGTTTGCATTCAACAGCCGAATTTCTTTGGTTCGCTCGAAGAAGTTTTCCAGATTCAAAAAATTGTAGAAGAATTCAAAGCACTTTATATTTCGATATTCGATCCGATTTCACTCGGGATAACTCAGCCACCGGCTAGTTATGGAGCCGATATTGCCGTTGGCGAAGGGCAACAATTAGGTGTTCCTTTGAGCTTTGGCGGACCCTACCTTGGGCTTTTTGCTTGCAAACAAAAATATGTCCGCAAACTACCGGGTAGAATCGCTGGAATGACAAGTGACGAAAATGGAATACGAGCCTTCACACTAACTCTGCAGACCCGTGAACAGCAGATCAAACGAGAGAAAGCAACATCGAATATTTGCACAAATCAAGGGCTTTTCATGCTGGCGGCAACCGTATTTATGGAAACTCTTGGGGCAAGTGGAATTAAGCAAATTGCAGAGAACTCATTTGACAATGCACATTATTTAGCCACTGAGATTTGCAAGATTAAAGGCTTTGAGATGGCAAATGATGCAGAGTTTATTTTTGAATTTACTGTGAAAACGCCTATTGACTCGCAAATAATTATTGACCAAGCTCCAGAGTATGGGATTTTGGCGGGAGTGAATGCAAGCATGGTTTCTGATGATATTAAAGGTCTCATTATTTGTGCAACTGAAATTAGAACAAAAGATGAAATGGATGATTTTGTCAAGTTTTTAAAAAAATATGAATTATAATCATGTCTAGCTTGGGAATAATAAAAAAAATAAAAACATTGTCTGCCAAAAAACAATTACTTGCTGGAGTTTTTATTTTTGTTGTCATGCTGTCATTTTTGCTTTTTACTGATTATGGACTTCTCACACGCTTGGATTTAGAACTAAAGAAAATCGATGTGGCAGAGGAAATTAAATTAGAAAGACAAAAAACAAAAGAACTCAAAGAGTTAAAAGAAACTCTAAAATCAAACCCCATTGAAATTGAACGAATTGCCAGAGAAAAATATGGTTACGTCCGCCAGGGCGAAGAGGTTTATTTTATAGATACTTTAGCAAGTAAATAAATATTTCTTATATTGCGGAAGTTCTTTTTTGCACGAGTGTTTATTTTGTTCGCAAAATAAACATGGAAGTTGGGTGAAATTCCCACACGGTAGCGCCGCTGTAATAGGTGAGGCTTGCGATAATTAAAATACCACTGGAAGTTTTTCTTTAAAAACAACTGGGAAGGTTCAACGCAATCCATCGACCCTTGAGTCAGAATACAAACACGTGCAAATCTCACTCCTGGGCTTAAATGGAAGTGGCTTTTTTTGAAAGAGTAAACTCCAGAACTTGCTTCGGGTTATTTTTAACATACATGCGCTTTTACATGTATAAGTGAGGGTTCTCTGTGTCTGGGTTTATGTGGCTCTGAGAGTATTCCGTATTCAGCCAATTTCAAATCCATCTAAGCGTAGCTCCCCCACATTGTCTTACGTGAAAATGATTTTTTTGAAAATAATACTTTTAGTGACTTGCTTGCAAATTAATTATCTATTTGCAAGCGATACGCTCGTTCATACAACTCCCAGTGTGGTTGTAAGCGATTCGGCTTGGGATGAGTCAAATGAAAAGTATTTCCCCAGCCAGCTTATTATAATTTCTCAAGTAAACAAAGTAAGCTCTATAGATTTGAGTGAGATACTAAAGACTAAGGGATTGTATATTAGGGAATATGGTGGTCTTGGTGGAATTAAAACTGTTTCAATTCGAGGCTCAGTTCCCTCGCATACTACAATTTCTTTGGACGGATTCAAACTCAATTCTTCGCAGAATAATATTGCTGACCTATCTATCTTACCAAAAAATATTATTAAGGAAGCGTCTGTAATTAAAGCTGGAGCTTCGCTTATTTCTGGTTCGGGGTCTATGGCTGGGGGACTCAATCTCAGCACAAATTCTTTTGAGAACACTTCAGTCGGGATTTCTTACGGTTCATTTGGGACAAGAATATTTGACGGAATTTATTCAAATAATAACTTCTTGGGAAATAAAATCCAAGTATTTGCTTCCTATTTGGGCTCCGGTGGAGATTATCCAGTGAGCTTTCAGAAGGATAAAAGTGTGGTGGATACATTGCGAGCTAATTCAGATTTTGAGCAATTGAATTTTTCATTGGCACATAATATTTCTTATAAAAATGGAACATTCTTTCAGCGAATAATTGCCAATGAGTCCAAGCGTGGGAGTCCTGGGGCTGTGATTAGAAATGCTTTAGAAAATACGGCAAGCAGGGTAAATGAAAAACAGATTATTTATTTATCCAAGAATAAAATCATTTTGGACTCTAATGTGATTCTCTCAAGTGGCTTGTATTTCAAATACTTAAACATTGAGTGGATTGACAAAAAAGATGATGGACTTGATTTAGGAGTAACTTATATTAGCCGAGATATTCAGTTTTATAGTGAGTATTCTCATATTTTTTCTCAGGGTTCTTATCAAATGAAAATTTTCTTGGAACAATCAAATCTTAATGCTTTTAAAGGCGACGCTCGCCCATACAATCGTTTTATTCCTAGCTTTTCGCTCGGTGGAGATTATGAAATTGTTCCAAATTACTTATCAATTTTCTCTGGTTTACGTCTCGATTATTGGGGCGAGGAAATAATTTATTCGCCGTCTGTGAATCTTTTGGCGGCTTTGCCACTGAGTTTAAAAATAAAATTCTCTATAAGTTCAAATTATCGTTTGCCTGGCTTTAATGAGCTTTATTATCCAAATTATGGGAATAGTGATTTAAGTCTGGAACGTTCACTCAATTATTCACTTGATTTAGAATATAAAATAAATTCTTTTTCTTTCTCAATCAGCCCATTTTATACAGAGTATGAAAACCTTATTCACTCTGTTCCAAAGGATAATTCTGGGATAATGACGGCAGAAAATATTTCCAAAGCGGAGTCGAAAGGAGTGGAATTCTTGGGAGGGTATCGCCTTGATGAGCTGTTGAAAATTGATGTAAATTATACGAGGCTATATGTTTTGGACAAATCAGGCAATATCCAAAAAAATGGGAAGCTCCTTCCCTACAGTCCAAAGAATTTATTTAGTTCGTCCTTGTCTTTCAATATCAAAAATTTTACAATCACAACGTCAAGTATTTATTCTGGCTCGAGATATTTTCTGCCAGCCGAGAATTCTAGGCATCTTATGGAAGAGTATTTGCTTGTTGATCTTATGATTGCATATAATTTTGAGTTTTCAAGCAATTCAACAGGAAAAACAACACTTGGTCTGAGTCTAAAAAATATTATGGACAAAGAATATCAAGTAATCCGAAACTATCCAATGCCGAAATTTAATTTTTTAATCTTTTTACACTATAATTTTTAAGGAGAATTCTCTATGAAGAATTTAAACTTGTTTTTTTCGAGATTGCTTTTACTTTTCATTTTTGCTTTTATTCTTGCCTCCTGTGAGGATAAAATTGAAGAAGCAATAATTGTTGATATTCCGCTTGATGCTTTTGTTATTAATCAAGGAGGATATGGATTAAATACTGCATCACTACTGTTTCTGAATTTTCAAACAGATGAAGTGGAACATGATATTTATATTAATGCAAATGGCAGCGAACTTGGTGACATGGCAAATGATATTTTAATAAATGGCGACAAGATTTACATTCTAGTTTCAAACTCTGGAATTTTGGAAATAATCAACAAAGAAACATATAAAAGTGAGGCAGCAATTAATCTCAAAAATGTAAATGGAGAATTTGCTTATCCACAGAATATGGAAATCTATGAAGACAAAATTTACATCACAGACGCAAGTGCAAGCAATATTATCGTCTTTGATATCGCCTCAGAAACGGTGAGTGGAACAATTCCAACTGGACCAAATCCAGAAGATATTGAAATTTATGACGGCATGATTTACACAGCAAATACGGCCTATGGAAATACATCTAATACTATTTCTGGGAATAGGACTGTGTCCGTTATTGATATTGCAAGTGAGAAAGAAATAAAACAAATTACGGTCGGAACTAACACAAAATATATTGATATCGATGAAGACAATAATGTACTTTATGTTGGGTACACCGATATTACTTGGGAAGGGAAAACGGGCGGAATAAAGTCTTATGACCTCGGCACTTATGAAGAAATAAACTCTTTCGATGTTGGAATTATCACAGATTTGCAGGTGAATGAAGACGGTATTTATTTTATTACATCAAGCGGCTTGAACAAAGCTAATCTATCTCTGGGAAATTCGGAACTGATTATAGAAAACACTGCCGAAGGAGAATCTTGGAGTTCTTTCAATATTAGTAGTTCCGGTGATATTTGGATTTTGAATGCAAAAGATTATACAATAAATGGTAACGCACTTTATTTTGAAAATGGAAAACTCACAAGTCCAAGCAGTTACGAAGTTGGGATTGCTCCGATAGAAATTATTTTTAAGTAAGTGATAATATTAATCAAGCAAAAAAAACAAGCCAAGAGATTAATTTCTTTTGGCTTGTTTTGTTTTTATTCAAAGAATTACAAATTAATACTCAACGCTTAAATTATGCTGTGACTTGAAATGTCATAATATGGCATCGTCACAATGTGGCATCGTCACAATGTGACTTCGCCTTGGATGTGGCGGAGGAATTCGTCACGGACTGCTTGCTCTTTGAATTTCCCAGAATACTCGGCGGTGACAGTGCTTGAGCTAACGTCTTTTATGCCACGGGAATTGACACAAAGATGTTTTGCGTCGATTAGGCAAGCAACATCGTCGGTATTCATGGCAAGTTTTAGCTCTTCGACAATTTGAATTGTCAGGCGTTCTTGTACTTGTGGGCGACGAGCATAATAATCCACAATACGGTTAAGTTTAGAAAGCCCAATCACTTGATCCGAAGACATGTAAGCCACGTGAGCTTTCCCGACTATTGGCAGGAAGTGATGCTCGCAGGTTGAGTAGAGTGTGATATTTTTTTCTACCAGCATATCTTGGTACTGATATTTATTTTCAAATGATGAGGGGCTTGGTTTGTTCTCAGGTTTTATTCCAGAGAATAATTCACCGACGTACATTTTTGCCACACGAAAAGGGGTACCACTCAGACTATCATCGCTCATATCAAGCCCAAGGGTTTCCATTATTTGGTAGAAATGATGTTCAATTTTCTTGATTTTCTCTGCATCACTAATATTAAAAGCGTCGGCTCTGATTGGTGACTGACGTGAGGTCATAATGTGGTTGTCACCAATTTCACTCAAATACTTGCTTTTTGTAGAGTCATTGCCGTTCATATTGGAATTTATTTTTTCTTTTCCATTTGTCATATTCATTTTTCTTTCTTGATAATTTCCTATTGATAGAGACGCAATTTAAGTTTTTTATTTTAACTTTTAAAGAACTGCATTTTTTTATTATTCTTTGCTGAATCTTTTAATAAAAATACTTAAATTTCATGTTGCCTTTTTGCCAAAGAATGAAATTATATGTCTGGATTAAAAAAACAGAAATACATCAGCCTTCGTGGAGGGCGGGTTCACAATCTCAAAAATATTGATGTGGATATTCCACGCAATAAAATCACTGTCGTCACTGGTGTTTCGGGTAGTGGGAAGTCATCTCTTGCCTTTGATACAATTTACGCAGAGGGTCAGAGGCGATTTGTGGAGTCGCTCTCTTCTTACGCTCGCCAGTTTTTGGAACAGATGCAAAAGCCAGACCTTGATACAATAGAAGGTTTGCCGCCAGCCGTAGCTATTGAGCAGAACCCGCCTCACAAAAATCCCCGCTCGACAGTTGGCACAACGACTGAGATTTATGATTACTTCAGATTGATTTTTGGGAGAATTGGCAAGACAATTTGCACCGAAAGTGGGAAAGAAGTCAAGAAAAATTCTCCAGAAGATGTCACAGATGAAATATTTTCCAAAGCCGAAGGAACAAAGATTTATGTTCTTTTTCAGATTTCAGAATCTGAGGCCATTGACACTAGAAAAATAATATTAAACTTCCGGAAAAATGGATATTATAGAGTAATACTCAAAAACTCTACAGAAATAATTGATTTAGAAAGTGATTCTCTCCGGCCAGGTATTAAATCATCAGAGTTTTATTTTCTTGCCGACCGACTTGTCATTGGGCATGATGACCAGACAAAGTCTAGGCTTTTTGATTCGCTCGAGCATGCCTTTTCGTTTGGGGAGGGCAGGGTATCGGTTTTGGATTTGAATGAGAATAAGCTCCACAATTTCTCAAGTATTTTTGAATGCTCGGTGTCTGGGCGAATTTATATTGAGCCAGAGCCAAAATTATTTTCATTCAATAATGCTTTCGGAGCTTGTTCAAAATGCCAAGGCTTTGGTCGTTCTGTGGGAATAGACGAGAAATTAGTCGTGCCAAACAGAGCGTTGAGTCTGGAAAGAGGATGTGTGGCAGCGTTTACGGGTGTTCAGCATGGCACTCATCAAAGGGAAATGATTGTTTCTGCACTTGCAAATGGGATTAGAATTGATTTGCCTTATGCGGAGTTGAGCGATGAGGAAATTGATTTTGTTTGGAATGGCAAGGACGAATACATTGGAATACATCAATTTTTTCAAAAGCTGGAAGATAAGAATTACAAGGTGCAAAATCGAGTAATGCTTGCCCGTTATCGTGCTTATACCAAATGTTCGGCATGTGGTGGCTCACGTCTTCGGACTTCTGCGCGCCAGGTCTTTGTCCATGGAGCCAATATCCCTAAAGTTCTCACAAGCCCAATTGATGAGCTTGCCGATTGGTTCAAAAATATTGAGTTCTCATCCCATGAGATGGATATTGTTAAGCAAATTAGAGAGGAAATTCTTTGGCGATTAAATTTACTTCTTGACATTGGGCTTGGGTATTTGACATTGGATAGGCTCACCCATAGCCTGAGCGGTGGGGAGTTTCAGAGGATTAATCTTTCTACCGCTCTGGGGCAATCCCTTGTCGGGACGCTTTATGTACTCGACGAACCATCGACTGGAATGCACCCACGGGATACCGACAGACTTCTTAAAATTTTGAATAAGTTACGTAATATTGGAAATACAATATTGCTTGTCGAACATGATCCAGATATTATGGCCGCCGCCGATAATATTATTGACATAGGGCCTGGGGCTGGTAAAAATGGAGGGAATCTCATTCATTCGGGAACTTATTCTGAATTGCTAAAGAATAAGAATTCACTCACAGGAAAATATCTCAGAGCTGAGAAAAGAATTGAAATTCCCAAAAAGACACGGACATCTGAAAAAGAAATAACTGTCAAATTTGCACGTGAAAACAATTTAATGATTGATAAGGTCTGTTTCCCAATAGCTGTGATGACGGCTGTTACTGGAGTTTCTGGGAGTGGGAAATCAACTTTGGTTCACGATATTCTCTATGGTGGCATTAAAAAGTTTTTTGGTGGCTTTAGTGGGGAAGTTGGTCATCACGAGCGGATTGACGGCTTTGAAGAATTTGATGATATTGAAATGGTGGATCAGTCCTCTATTGGGAAGTCATCTCGTTCGACGCCCGTGACTTACAATAAGGCATTTGATATTATCCGAGAGGAGTTTGCACGCACTCAGCACGCAAAACAACTTGGGATAAAAGCGGGGTATTTTTCTTTTAATGTATCTGGTGGTCGCTGTGAGGTGTGCCAGGGCGAAGGCTCGACAACAATCGATATGCAGTTCTTACCAGACGTAAAACTTGAGTGTGAGTCCTGTGGTGGTACCCGCTACAAACGTGAGGCTCGTTCCGTATTGCTTCACGGGAAATCAATCGTGGATGTGCTGAATATGACAATATTAGAGGCACTTGATTTTTTTGAATATAATAAAAGAATAAGCAAGAAACTGCAAATATTAGCCGATGTGGGACTTGGGTATTTGCATCTTGGTCAGCCCTCCACCATGCTTTCGGGCGGTGAGGCACAACGCATCAAGCTTTCGGTTCACTTGGAAGCGTCCCAGAAGAATAAAAAAATATTCATCTTTGATGAACCTACAACGGGACTGCATCTTGACGATATTTCTAAATTAATTTTCTGCTTTAATCGTCTTGTAAATCACGGACATACGGTGATAATTATTGAGCATAACTTGCATATTATTGCAAGCTGTGATTGGGTAATTGACCTAGGACCAGAAGCCGGCAATGATGGAGGGGAAATAGTTGCCCAAGGGACTCCAAAGCAAGTGGCAAAGAAAAATACTCACACCGGGCTAGCTTTGAAGAGATTCTTTAAAGATGAAAAAGCTAAAATATTATGAGCAGAATATGAAAATAATTGAATGCCCACGGGACGCAATGCAGGGAATTGAGGAATTTATTCCCACAGAATTAAAAGCAAAGTATATTAACAAATTACTTAGGGTTGGGTTTGATACCATTGACTTTGGATCATTTGTCTCACCAAAAGCAATTCCACAATTAAGAGATACTGCCAATGTATTGAAATTACTAGACTTAGGAAACTCAAAAAGTAAGCTACTTGCCATCGTTGCAAATTCAAGAGGTGCAGAGGATGCCTCTCAGTTCCCTGAAATTAACTACCTCGGTTATCCATTTTCTGTATCCGAAACTTTTCAAATGCGGAACACAAACTTGGGCATAGAGCAGTCACTTGTGCGGGTTGAAGAGATTCAAAACTTGTGCCTAAAGAATCAGAAGCAGCTTGTGGTCTATCTTTCGATGAGTTTTGGGAATCCATACAATGACCCTTGGTCGGTCGATATTGTGGCAATGTGGGCAGAGAAAATTGCAAGTATCGGTATCAAAATAATTTCACTCTCCGATACAATTGGATCTTCAAACCCGAAAGATATTTCACACCTATTCACTACTTTAATAGCAAGTTTCCCAGATGTAGAATTTGGAGCTCACCTTCACACAAGAGCGAATGCTGGCTATGAAAAACTTTCGGCTGCAATAAATTCTGGATGCAAAAGATTTGACGGTGCAATAAAAGGCTACGGAGGATGTCCAATGTCTGGAGATAAATTAATTGGAAATATGCCAACAGAAGAAATTCTGAAAATTGCAGAAGAAATGAATATTCCTACAAACATTGACAAGAATATTGACAAAGATAAATTTCGGGAAGCATTCGATTTTTCTGTGTCAGTTTTCCCTTAGTTCTAGGGTAAAGTGAAGCCAAGTACAGTAATATCATCTCTTTGTTCTTGGTGGGCTTTGTGTTTTATTAGGGAACTCTCGAGAATCACACCTAAATCAGAAATTGAATCGTAATCCATGTTTAATAATTTTTTCAGTGTTCTAGTTCCAAACTTCTTCCCATTTCCGCCAACTTGGTCTGTGTACCCGTCACTTGCCATAATTATTTTAGTGCCTGATTCTAGCGAGATTTCGTGATTGGTAAACTTATAATCTTGGCTATTTCTTTTGTCACCCAAAGAACGCCTGTCTCCTTTTATCACATTTAAGCCATTGTTGTCGATGAAAAATAGCGAGCGACCAGCCCCGGCATATTCACAATGACGACCCTTTATCATTATGACGGCTGCGTCCATTCCGTCACTTTGGTTTTCCTCGTCCTCGCTTTCTAGCTTTTCTTTAATTTTCTGGCTTACTAAAGTTAGAATCTCGGACGGACAAATGCTTTTGTGCTGCCTCACCGCCTCGTCGAACATCATAATACCCAAGAGCGTGAGCATCGCCCCTGGTACGCCGTGTCCTGTGCAGTCGGCAACAATTATTATGTGCGTCGCCCCAGATTTGTAGTGCCAATAGAAATCACCCGAGACGTAATCCTTGGGCATGTATATTAAAAAATTATCTGGGAAATATGAGTCAAGGAAATCTTTTGGAGGAAGCAAGGCATTTTGTATTTTCTTAGAATAACGTATCGCAGACAAAATCTCTTCTTTTTGATGAGTGATCTCTTCGTTAATAAACTCCATTTCGATATTTTGCTCTTCGATTTGCTTTTTGAACTGGTAGAGTTCAAGCTCGGTTTTATTTCTGCTTTCTGTAATGTCTTTTAGTTTATCAATCGCACGAGCCATCTCCCCTATCTCACCCTCAAGTTCGGTGTAGGGAACAGAAAAGAAAACATCATTGCCAGTTATCTCGTAGAGGGCGTGATTTAACTCTGCAATTTGTTCATTAATAAGATTTTTATTCATGCTTATAAACCTAGCGAAAAATATATTACCAATCAAATCCAAAGGATATTAAGTATTCGGGTGCAGACCAGCGATCAATTTCATATCGCCAAGCAACATCGAGTTTGAGCGGTATTCCAAAGATAAAACTTCGTACCCCAACTCCGGAAGAAGTAAGAAGGTCATAGTATTTTGTCGTGCCGTCAAGCATTTTGATTCTTGGATAAAATTTATCGTCCCAAGCACCACCAATATCAAGAAAGAATGCACCTTGTACGCCTTGAATTAGTATGGGAATGGGGCCGGCAAGAAGTGCGGTGAAGAGTGGGTAACGCATTTCCATGTTGGCAAGGAAGAACTTTGAGCCACGTATTTGCCTTACCGCCCAGCCTCTGAGCGGCATTTCAAAATTCATAAAAGCATAATCTTCAGGATTCTCAAATGTTGATTCTTGACTGATTTTCATGTTTATCCAATTGCTTGTTCCGCCCAGATTAAACCCAACAGGGTTAGCACCGAGGCTAATTCCACTGCTGAGCCGAAATGCCATATTGATCCAGGAAGTGATTGGAAGGTAATGCCGTGCGTCCATTTTTGCTGTGATGAAACTAATTCCACTCTCCCCCAGTTTCGGTGAGCCGTATATTTTGAGGTAAGCTCTTGTTCCGATTGTTGGTGCGTAACCAGAACCTAGTGCATTATCATGGACAAATTTCATCTGTGGGACTATTAGGTGCATTGAAACTGCTTCGATTTCACTATCATAGATAGCATCTTTTCCGATATTCATGTAAGATGCACCAAATTCCAATCGGTTAAAAAGATCAAATGGGTATGAAGCAAGCAAAGACACACCAATGTTCTTGAATTTGAAAATAGAATATCTTCTTTGAGCCTCTCCATCGACGACAACATCGCTGTATTGTGAATAGAAAAGAGGGCTAGTGTATACACTAAAATGATAATCAATTACCCCAGGGAGGTATGAATAATTTGCAATGATTGTTGAAGTGGAAATGTCTTGGATGAGATTGGCTTGGATAATTATTTTGTGATCGCCAAGCTGGTCGGAGAACATTGCCATATTATACATCTGTGCACCGTAGAAATTACTGTATCCAGGATTGCCAGTTATTATATCAGGAGTGAATGTTACCTTATAATCAAGGGCAATGAAATTAGTGTCGATTTCTGCATTTTCGTCCAAACTATTTTCTAAGATGCTTATGTCACTTTTCCTTTCAACAGCCTTCTCGTCTTTAAAATCAACGGTGAAATTCCCATAACTTATTTCCTCTTGGTCATTGGCTTGGGTTTCAATATTTGTTTCAACATCATCCTCATCGCCGGCAATATTTAGTTGAGATTTACGAAATTGGGTCAAGGGTAATTTCTTCAATCCTAGGTTTATATCGAATGGGTTATTGAGCAAGAAAATATCATATCCTGCCTTGATTTGAGTTCCGAAGAGTAATTTTGAATTATCTAGGGAGAGGGAAATATGGTTGAGTCCAGTGATAGAGTTGGTGAGTGGTAGTATGTTGCTGCTTAGGAGATTCATTTTGTAAAGATTTGATATTCCATTTTCGTCGGAGACGTAGAGGATATTCTCTTGTTTTGCATCAACTGCAAAAGATGTTTCCTTGAAGTATGGAGTAAATGTTATTTGCTGGCAATACTTCTTTCCAATCTCAATTTTATAAATATCGGATGTTTCAATGTCGTGATCCCAGATACTAATCCCAGATGAGGGAAGACCGGTAAAGAGTTCCTCATACCTGTCTGAGATAAAATAAATAGACTTTGAATCGGCCGACCAAAGGGGCATCTCATCAGAGAAAATATCATCTGTTACATTGTCTACCGTCTTGGAATCGATAGTATAGATGTAGATGTCGGACTGCTCATTTTTCGTTGCAATAAAGGCCAGCATCTTGCCATTTGGAGACCAAGCCACGGAGGTGACTGAATTGAAACCGAGCAATATTTTTTCGTAGTCGCCACTTTCTTCTTCAACAATGAAAACCGCATCTTCCCCGCCAGCTTTGGCAGAAACTGCAATTTTGTTGCCTTCTGGATTCCAAGAAATTCCAGGTGTTAAAATATTGAGATCTTCAAAATCTTGTGTTCGGAAGCTCGAGACTAGGTTCCTTTTCGATTCAGGATCGTCTAGTGTCATAACTGAAATACCTAGCAATCCATCGGAATCGGAAATGAAAGCCATCTTTTCGCCATCGGGGGAAATTGCGGGCGAGGAGTTGTAGAAGTTTTTCATCTTCTTACGATTTGTAATCTCAACTGCAAAATCGGTGGGGTAATCAAATATATCAACTTCAGGCCAGTAGTATTTTTTTATATCACGCTCCCAAATCTCGGAGAATTCTTCAAGGTTCATCCCAAAGGCATCTTCGAAGGCAGCGTTTACATTTTTCTTTATTTTCAGCCTATTCAAAAATTCTGTGATTTTTTCTTCGCCGTAATTTTTGGCAATGTACCAATAAAATGTTTGCCCAGCTCGATATGCCATGTATCCTGAGATTCGGTTTAAGCTCGGCAAATATTCGGATATGATAATATCACGCATAAACATATCGGTTGCCGTTTCCATTTCTTGGGCAGACCACTCGGCAAATCCTTCGTTGAGCCAAGTCGGCATAAAATACCCGTCATTGGAAATCGAAGCCTGAAGAGACCCACCATGGAACATATCATTGATCACACCATGGACAAGCTCGTGACCGATTAAATGTCTGAATTGTGCCCAATTTCCTTGGAATGGCATGACGATTCGGTTCTTGTAAATCTGGGTCACACCACCAACACCTTCGCTCAAGAACTGGTCAATCACATTGTTTTGTTGGAATTGATTGTGTGAGTTGAAAGTAATTATGGTGATTCTTTTTTGTAGCCTGTGTCCTAATTGCTTTTGGATGCGACGAAGGGAACGCTCGGCCTCAATAGCACAGAATCTTGCAATATACCCTCCACCTTCGTGGAAATAAACATCAAAGTTTTCAGATTCGATATATTTCCATTTGAATTTTTCGTACTGTACTTTGTTTTTGCCAAATTGTGCACTCACATTTCCATCAAATACTAAAAAGATTGCAACTATGAGAATTATTGTTGATATTATTTTTTTCATATCTATTTAATTTATGGACATAATTTCTAATATTATTATAACGAAAGTCTAACAGCAAAAATACAATTTAAGTATATTTTACCTTAACATTATACTACTTCCTGACCCAGAAACGAATTAGTCTTCCTCAGATTTCATTAACACAAAACATTCTTAAATAATATTACACTATTTCGGGTGATAAGGATTAAGCCCTAATCAAAATTAATTGCAGAAATTGGTTTGATTCGTCCAGCAATGAGGGCGGGAATAATAGACACAATTAATGTGAGCAACATACTTGTTAATCCAACATAGAAAAATATCTCAAATGAGAGAACTACTGGCACCGAACTAAGGAAATATATTTCGGATGGAAGGGAGATTAAATGAAACCGGTTCTGAATCTCTAACAAAGCAAAAGCAAGCGATGAGCCAATGAAAATACCTTTGGCTCCTAGCTTCAGACCCTGTTTGAGGAAAACAAAGACAATGGTTCTTGAACTCATGCCAAGGCATCTCAATATTCCGATAGATTTGTATTTATCGACAATATTGATGAGGAATACGGTGATAATATTGAAGGCGGCAACAAGTGAAATGATTCCCAACACAAGTGGAATTGGTTCTTTTTGGATT
The DNA here is from genome assembly GCA_024280675.1 of Bacteroidota bacterium. Lineage (GTDB taxonomy): Bacteria > Bacteroidota > Ignavibacteria > Kapaibacteriales > UBA2268 > JAJRPT01. The sequence continues at coordinate 596 of JAJRPT010000112.1, read as the reverse complement.
TCTATCCAAGCAAAAATGGATTGATGAATCTCGAATACTGATTGCGGGTAAATTGGCCATTGCAAAAGCGACGCAATCTCGTAAGATATTTCACTGGCATTTTCTGGCTTGTTCAAATAAAGTTCAATTATTGAACAAGCATCACTCTTGTACCCAAAGAAATCCTGTGCCTTGGCAAAATTAATGTAGGCAATATTGTTGTCGAACTCTCCAAATCCAGTTTCATATATATCTGAGCAAATAAATTTAGCAATCGAAGAGTTATGCAAACTACCTTTATAAGACATTAAAATAAGTGTATCGCCCACTTCTACTCCCAATTTAATGGCTTTGGAACGACCCAGTATTATCCAATTTTCACTGGAGACATCGATTCTTAGCAAGAAATCTTTTTGATCAAAATACTCTTTTCGTATTCCCTTTATCAGAAGCCCATCTCTTTTCTCATCTGATTTTATAAGTGCAAAATCTTCAATTATTTCAGAAATTGAGGTTATGCTAAAATTTTCTTTTATTAAATCTATTTTTTGTGGGTAATCCTCGATTGCTTTCCGGTTGAAGGTCGAGACCCGGATGTGAGAATCAAAATTCACAGC
>JAJRPT010000111.1 GCA_024280675.1 Bacteroidota bacterium | reverse complement strand
GTGTTTCCAACCCATTTAGCCAGGCAAAAGAAAATATTACCCTCAGATTGAAAGTGCTCAGGAGAACCAATCTTAGTTTGAAATTGTTTGATTTGAACGGACGGCTTGAAAGCATTTTGTATGAGGGTGAGATTCAGTTGGGTAGCTATAAATTTGTCATTGTTGGAAATAAATTATCAAGTGGCATGAAAATGTTAAATTGCCTAAGTAGTAAATCACAAATCAACAAAAAACTAATCATCAGATAATGCACGCATTCTATTGTCCAGACCTGGGCCAAAGCAGTAAAGAATACAAGCTCATAGGCAAAGAATTTAATCATTTCAAAGTGCTTAGAATTTCTGTGGGCAAGCAATTATTGCTTGCCAATGGCAATGGATTACAAGCCACAGCTCAGATTAAGAACATAAGTAAAAATTATTCTCAGCTAGAGATTCTGTCATTTAATTTCAGACAAGGACCCAAGTGCAAGATAGATTTAGCTTTTGGCTTAATCAAAGACAAAACAAGATTAGGCTTTTTGATTGAGAAAGCCTCGGAGCTTGGAGTGAATAAAATAATTCCAATAGTTACAGAATATACGCAGAAGAAATCAATCAAAACAGAAAAGCTACAATCAAAAGCCACCAGTGCCCTCAAGCAATCCAAGGGATACCACCTCAGCTTACTAATGGCTGCGGCATCGTTTGAGGAAATAATTGAGCTTGCAAAAAAATATAATACTGTTTATCTTGCCGACTCTGGGGGTGGTAAATTAGAAAAAATTGATAATTCCGAAAAGGTTCTTTTACTGGTGGGGCCAGAGGCTGGCTTTTCAGAATCTGAGATGACAGGGATTGAGAGATTATCAAATGTTAAGAAAATTAGATTGTCTGACAATATTTTAAGAACAGAAACAGCTTGCCTCAGCCTTGTTTCGAGGGTTACAATATGATTAATTTGGACTGGTTTAGGTGTAAGGAAGTTGGTTGGTGCGACTTGGGAAAAATTAACCTAAAGAGTGAATCCCTCAGAGATCTGGAGGGAGTTTATGTGCTTTGGACAGGAACTACGATTGATGACACAAGAAGAGTTATCTCTGTGGGGCAAGGAGTGATAACTGAGCTTATAAAAGAGATGCGTAATTCTATAGAAATCAAAGCATTTTCTCAAACTGGACTTTATATCACTTGGGCAGAGCTTCCGTCCTACCGCTTAAATTCTGTTGAAGTGTTTCTGGACAAAGAGCTAAAGCCTGTTATCAAAGGAGAAGATTTGCCAAGTGTTTCCCCAAAAAAAGGAAATCTGCCGTGGGACGGTGAAGATGTTTTCACTGGAAAGCCACCTGAACCCCCTGGATGAATTTGGTGATGCCTAAGATAATCATAAATTGTTTGAGCTTTGCAAGATCATGCGCGGGGATATGCACCCGCCCGCTATCTAATGAAATCAAACAATGAAATCTGGTTCATCCTAGCTCCGACTTGAAGGGTGTATTGGAGGGCATATTCCTCTCGTTGAAGATTCATAGCAGCTTCTGCCACATCGCTATCTTGTCGGATTGAACGGTAGTCCATCAGCCTTATATTTTCATCGCTAAGTTGATTCCTCATAATTTCAAGTCGGTTGATTTTAGTGCCATTACGTGCGGCAAGTCGGTTAATATTCATCAAACTATCCATTATCCCTTTTTGGGCCTTGTCAAGCCTTGTTAAATCGCCTTGTGTAAAAGCATCTTGATCGCCACGCTCAGAGCCATCTTCATTAAACTCAGCCATATTGACCAAGTCAATGAGGTAGGAAAATACTTCTTGGTTTGCTCCAAAGAGTTCGCCGGCGTTCATATTAATTTTCTCAGTAGTTTTAGAGGATTTATTAATTATCCTATCTTTATCGTTTCCGTAGAAATTAATACTTAGTGCCGATGGGTTGTCTGGGCCAGAGATTCCTGTTGTTATTTCAAAAGGAGAAGAGGAAGAGCCGCCACTGGCATCCTCTATTGAATTTACAGTAGTTTTAGTGCCAGCAAAGAGGAAATGTCCTTGGAAATCGGCATTTGCAATCTGGACTAAATCTTCGATGTAACCCCGGAAATATGCACCCAGTGCTTGCAAAGAAACAGCATCGGCATTTGCTGCATCGACTGCAACTCTTCTGGCATCATTGAGTATTTGAGTAAAGCCGTCAAGTAGTCCGTCTACATTATAAAGCTCCGAAAGAGTCATATCAAGCACGTCTTGATATTTTTCATTTTGGTTTATTTTCTTGTCGAATAGTTTAATGTCAATCACTCTTTCTGGAGAATCTGAGAGGTTAATCACTTCTTTGCCAGTCGATATGCGGACTTGCTCTGCATTCTTATTGGCTTGAATCCTTCCCACTTGCCGGGTGAAGCCTATATATTGTGATGAAGGTGTGACTCTCATTTGATTAACATTTATATTTTTAAAAAGTTATCTTCCCAGATTAACAATAGTTGTTAGCATTTCCGATGTTATATTGACAACACGAGCTGCCGCCTCGAACGCTTTTTGGTATTTCATTAAATTAATAGCTTCTTCGTCTAAATTCACCCCAATAATTGATTCCCTTTGTGATTCAAGTTGTTCGGAGACAAGACTAACATTTGTTCTCATAAGGGCAGATGCTTGGCTAACAGCACCAAGTTTGCCTATCATTGTGGCGTAAAATTCTGTGTAAGAGTCCAGTCCAATAAAATCTGGGATGTCGGCAAGACGGGCAATCTCACGCGCGATGGCTCCATTGCCGGGTTCGTTTGCCTCCGATGAAATAGGTATGTCTCTTGGCCTTCGGTCTATATCGCCAGAGAGTTTCATTATCACCGCACCCTTTGAGCTGTCTATTGTGAAGAATTTCCTCCCCGCTGGGATTGGGGTTTTATCATCCAGCCCAAATCCACGCTCTGAGATAGAGTTTACATTTTCGACAAAGGCAGTGCCATAGGCATTTAACCTTCCCAGCAATGAAAAATCTCCTGTATTGAGATTTTCATTTAATGTTATGTTATAATGTTTTATCATCGAGGAAAGTTCGCCATCTTTTGGCTTGACATTATTGAGTATGTTTCCTTTTTTATTAATCAGAGAAACAGAAAAAGTCATCTCTTCGCTTTGCTGATTTATATTTTCTTCGACTCTGAGTGTCCCAGCTATATTTTTTGTAACTAAGTTCACTCCATTCATATAAACATTTACAGTTCCGTCATCGTTATTTGTTATTTTAACGTCACCAATTTTTGCTAGCTCTTCTATAATTTTTTCACGCTCATCAATCATGGTGACAGACTCATTGGATGCCAAAGAACGATTTGCAGAAAAAGCTCCGTTATATGCAGCAATTTCTTTTATCAGAGAATTTGCCTTGTCTACGGCAAAATAAATATCCTTTGCAATGTCTCTTTTTGCGTCAGTCATTTGCTGGGAAATATAGTTGAATTTGTCCACCACACTTCTGGCAACTTCAATCAAATGATCCCGAAGCCCAACGCTTTCAGGTTTTAGTGCCAACTCATCGAATGCTTTAAAGAAATCTGTGAGGTTTTCATTTAAGTTTGCTTCGCTGGGTTCCATCATTATTGTTTCGAGCCTTTGGTAGATTTGCTCATCGGACTCTAGGCCAAATCTTCTGGAGAAAGTATCTCTTATCTCCCGGTCGAAGAAATCTTCACGGTAAGTTTTCAGTTTGGTGGAAAGCACTCCCGTCCCTTTGAAATTCCCGTATTGTGAGATTGGGTTGGATTGGTTGAGAACGGCCGTTCGCCTTGAATATCCTGCGGTATTTACATTGGCTATATTATTACTGGTAACATCCAGCCCAAATTTTTGGGCCATGAGGGCTTTCCGTCCTATTTCTAATGCGCCAAATGACATAAAAAATTAGCCGTGAAGGTTTATAGAGTTCTTGTTCAGTATTTGAGCGTCAAAATAGACCTGCTCCGACATCTTATCTACTCTTTGGACGAGTGAATCTGAGTTGCCATAACGCAAAGTTTTAGAGAGGCTTAAATAATTTTTACATTCTTCGAGATAGGCATTTGTTTCAATTACGGAACGAATGCGATCAATTTTTTTTGATTTCTGATAAAGTGACTTCAAGCATGGGGAAACCAGTTTTGCAGAAGTTCTCATTTTCTGAGATAAGCCATAGAGATCTTCACGAGGTATCAGATCTGAATATTTAACAATGTCTGAGACAAGTGTTTGTAATTTTTGGTCTAACTCTTTGTATTTTTTTTCTTCCATGAGGTCCGCCTATTTAAAATAAAATTTATAAAAAAGAAAAGTAGAAGCCTTGAGATAAATAAATCAAGGCTTCACTTCCCACTTCTTATCTTCGGTGCCCATATTATAAAGCGCAGAGAAGAGAAAGATAAAGCAGCTTCCTTGCTGTTTTTTGGTATATTCCCTTATAAGAAGATTTTGCACAATCAGACCTTCACATTGCACATTGCATTTTGGTCTGAGCCAAGCATGTGGAGTATGTTAGAGACTGAGTAGCGAGCTTTGTTTGCTAGTATTCGGTTTTCTCGATTTAGCTTGTTAAGCTCAGTATTTAAAGAACTAATTTTCTGTTTCAATTCTGAGATTATCTCTTTTGCCCTGCCATTAAGATTATGCTCAATAGTGGACAATCGTAGACTATCAGCCTCCATTCTGGAAAGTTTCAACCACTTCATAATCAGCTCTAGTCTTTCTTCTTCAAGCTCAGAAAGCCTTGCCATTGCGTCTTCTTGCTTGCTTGTCACTTTCTCAACCATTGGAGTATCATAGTTTAGTAATGATTTATGCAAGACCGATGCCAGAGTGACTAGACTGTTTAGAATTCTGGTTTGATCACTTAATATTTCTATAAAATTTCTAATCATATTATTGTTTTTCTAACCCTAAGCCATTAAACATAGTTTCGTAGTCGAGGACTTTTTTTACATAATTTTTAGTTTCGGTGAATGGTGGAATTCCATTGTATTTGTCTACGGCACCAGGTCCGGCGTTATAGGCTGCTAGCCCTAATTCTTTCGAGCCAAATTTCTCTATCATCTTCTGCAAATACTTAGCACCGCCGTGAATGTTTTCTTTTGGGTTGAATGAATTTTTCACCCCAAGCCCGCGAGCAGTGGGATCCATGAGTTGCATAAGTCCTTTGGCACCCGCACTTGATACCGCATCAGCCTTGCCGGCCGACTCTGCACCAATGACGGCTTTAATCAAATCTTTGTCTACGTTAAACAATTCGGCAGCATCGGAGATAATGTTTTCATAATTTTCAATTCTTCCCGTCAATCTGTCCATGAAACTTTGTTTAATATTTTTTGAGCTAATGATATTTTTGCCAGAGATATTCTTTGCCTCGGAATAATAATCTTGACCAGGAGTTTGCGTGATATTATTAAGCTCACGCCCGCCAGAAAGTTGCTTAAATACAAGATTGGCAATTCCCATTCCTTTTCCAGAGCGTGACATTTCATCGGCCAATAACATATCGGAATATCCGCCCAAGGTCTCGGCTCCGAAGCTCATCAGATTTTCTTTCTTATCTTGTGAGAGCATTGCTTTTTTCATTGACTTCAACATCTGATGCAAGAACATTGATTCAAAGCCACGTGCTGCTTTTTCAAGCCTAGCCCTTTCAATATTGGGCATTGACTTGCCTTTGGCTTCGACTGCATTTCTTGCAAATGAGGCTAGTTCGGCTAGCTTTGCTTTTTTCATGTGCTGCCCCAGAAGAGCGTCATCAGATGATATATTTATTGGGATATTCATTTTATTGGATTACGAGTTCTCCTTGCAAGGCACCCACATCTTTTAGAGCTTGGAAAATTGCAATCATATCACGTGGGGTAACTTCAAGTAAATTCAAAGCGTTGGCAATGTCTTCGACCGTTGCCTCGCCTATTTCGAGCGGTGTGGCTTTCCTGTATTCTTCATTTGCTTCAATGATTGCACTTTCTGCAATTCTTGGTGGAAGTATGGTAAATGGTGCCGGTTGTGGGACAATGACTTGCCTTTCGATTGATATTTCAAGCCCGCCATGAGCTATGACCGATGGCAATATTTTCACATTCCCGCCAATGACAATCGTACCCGTTCTTTCGTTTATTACAATTCTAGCAATTGGGTTTACTTCAATTTCCAAATTTTCTATGTGAGCAATAAGCGATACGATTTCAGTTCTGGAAATATCTTCGCTCAGCTCTAATTCAACGGTGGAGGCGTCAATGGCATTCACAGATTCTTCCATACCCGGAAGAGCAGAAATAGCACTTTGCATATTGGCTACCGCAGAGAAGTCAGGTCTTTTGAGTGAGATTTTCAAGATTTGATTGCTAGCCACGTCTGAACTAATATCCTTATCGAGAATTAATCCATTAGGCACTCTGCCCGAGGTAACAAAATTCTTAGATATTTGAGAACCAAGTGAGCGGTAGTCATAACCACCAACTGTGACCGCACCCTGGGCGTATCCGACAATATTTCCACTCGCCTCAGAAATGGGGCTCAGAAGAAGATTCCCGCCTTGCAAAGAAGTTGCATCTCCCATTGACGATACATTTATATCAATTTTAGCGCCTTTTTTGCTCGAATTGGGGATGACGGCAGTAACAATGACGGCGGCAACATTTCTGGTTCGGCTATTTCTGGAATCAGTCGTAAGCCCAAATCGTTTCAGCATATTGACCACCGCCTGATCGGTATAGGAGGAGAGTTGATTGTCTCCGCTTTGATTTAGCCCAACAACCAGCCCATAGCCAATTACTTGCACCTCGGACTGCCCTTCGATATGGGCAATATCTTTGAGTCTTGCAGAAAATGCAGTAGATACCAAAAATGCGAGGCTCAAAAAAATTATAAAAAATCCACGAGTAATTTTTTGTGTGCGATGTTTTTTTTCTAAATATATTTTGTCATCAATGTTCAAATTACTTTTCGCTTTAATAATTAGATTAAAAAATAAACCTGATAAACTTTGTGATTATCCCCGGATCTTGAGTCTCGGAAATTTCGCCATCGCCTTCGATTAGCAGTGTCAGATCAAGTATGCTATATGAAAATACTGAATTGTCTGGGCGAATATCAACATGCCTGACAAAACCACGTATTGTAATGGTTTGGATTTCGCCATTAATTTTAGTGGTTCTAGTCCCTTCGATTTGCAGGTTTCCGTTTGAATCGACAGATACCACACGAGCCGAAAGTTTTGTACGTATTCTTTCATTTCTTGAGGTTCTGCCTTTTGCAGAGAAATTGTTTCCCGTCTTGAAATTACCATTGAATCGTTCGGAGTCTTTAATGCTTGGCAGACCTAGGCTTAAGTCCAGTTGGTCGGAGCGACCGTGATCTGTTTGGGCACCATTATCGGCTTGCATATCTTCGGCAATCAGCACCATGATTGCGTCACCTTCTTTGAACGCTTTGACATCGGAGAAAAGCGACCTGGATGTATTTTGGCTAAATTGCCCAAAGGAAGGCGATGTACTCAAGAAAAGAAAAATTACTATGCTTAATATCAGTTTCATCTTTATCATTTACTAGTTAATTTGTAATACGCACCAAGCCCTCGCCAACAGCGATTGCGTCAATTATACCTTTTCCACCCAATCTTTTTACTCTTACAATATCTCCAAGAGAAGCGTCATTGAGCGCTTTGCCCATGGAACTAATTTTTATTCTCCCAGAGTAGACATTGATTTTGACACTCTCGCCTTTTTCGATAATTGTAAGTGCTTTCAATATATCTTCGGTGACGACATCGCCTATGTCCAGTGATCTTCTGAGGACTCTACCATTAATTAGTTCTAAGTTTTCTTTTGTCTTTTGACTTAATACTTTTTTAAATTCAATATCTTTTCCAGAAATTTTATCTCCAGCTCTTAATTTTTTATTTACTACTGGCATAAGTTGGTAGACCGAGACTCTCACTGGGATGTCTATTTGGTGGACAATTTCAAAATCATTTTTGAAGAGGAACCTAACTTTAGTTAGCCCAATCCTTGAGCCTTGAAAACTGAGCGATGCCGAAAGATTATCTTCTTGGAAATTTTTATCTGAAATATTGGTAAGCAGTTCAATTTTACATTCTGCACCTATGCTCGAGCGAATAAACTCCAAGCAAGACTTCTCTAGTCTTTGCCCAGAGAAGTTTGATTCGGCAAGCAAAAATATTGGCAATAAAAATATGAGTATAAGTTTAATCATTTATCTTTTCAAATTTACAGCAGTTTCTAGTATACTTTCGGCAGTTCTAACTGATTTAGAATTCAGTTCATAAGCTCTTTGGGCTTGAATCATATTGACCATTTCTTCCACCACATCGACATTAGATGCTTCCAAATGCCCTTGGACAAGTACTCCAGTATTATACTCACCCGGTGTCATAAAAAATGGAGTCCCACTGGCTGGGGTTGCAGTAAATAAATTATCTCCAATGGCTTTAAGTCCAGCTGGATTGATAAAGCGGGCCAGTTGAATTTGCCCAACTGCAGAGTAATCGGTCTGCTCACCATCGAGCAACACATTGACCACTCCATCGCCTGTAATTTCAACATCAATGGTATTCTCTGGGATTTCAATTCCGGGGTCAAGCCTAAAGCCTTGGGTATTGACCAGTTGTCCAGTCCTGTCTAGTTTGAAAGAACCATCTCTTGAGTATGCCAAGCTATTGTCTGGCTTTCGCATCACAAAATAGCCCTCGCCATTGATTGCCAGATGATTGTCATCATTTGTTTGAACCAAGTCGCCATTTCCAAGCTGACGAGAGGTTGCCACCAGTTGCGAACCAGAGCCAATTTGCACTTCATTGAGTGGCTCAACTCCGACTCTTGCCACAGCTCCGGCTGGGCGGAGCGTTTCGTATAATAAATCTTGGAACTCAGGGCGAACTTTCTTAAATCCAGTAGTATTAACATTGGCTAAATTATTGGAGATAATCTCAACATATTTCTGCTGAGCCGAAAGTCCTGTCGAGGCAGTTCTGAGTGTTTTATCCATAATAAGTACATCCTTGTATTTTTCCCGCTTCACTCCATATAATGAAGAGGGTGTGGCATCCCGGCCATAATTTTTTAAGTAAAGTATCTTCCTATTCCAATCGCTCTGTCGAGTGTGCTGTCGTTGGTGGTGATGACCTTCTGGCCAGCCTCGAAAGACTTTTGCAGTTCTATCATTTGCACCATTTCGTTTACAATATCCACATTTGAACTTTCTAAATATCCTTGTCGCACGTTAATTTCCTCAAGGCTAAGGTCATGGCTGTTGGTAAGATTTGTGGCGATGAAGTCTGAGCCGGAAACCCTTTGCAATGTCTGCTCGTCTTCTGGTACCCTAATCTTCAAAGAAGCAATATTAAAATCATTTGCAAATATTTCGCCATTTTCAGTAATTCGAATATTGAGCAAATTTCCTTGCTTACTTTGGTTTGACTGAGTAAAAATCTCGGAATTAAAGTTGATTGGTCCGTTTTGTCCCATCACTAATTTTCCAGTAGAAGAACGAAGAGAAGCATCTTGGGCAATATAAAAGTTCCCAGCTTTGGTCATAAATTCTTTTCCTTCCTCATCTCGGGTGACAAAGAATGCTCTGGGATTGGCAATGAATACATCGAGTTTGTTATTAGTTTCTTGGGCTCCACCGGCACTAAAATCGGTGTAAGATCCGATGGGTGGATCATTTTGCTCGGCATCACCTTTGACATTGTAGAAATTAGCCCGCGCGTCGATCAGATTTCTCTCAAAAACTGTCTGCCTCTTGAAACCAGTTGTTGAAGCATTTGCCATATTGTTGGAAATCACTTCCAGCCTAGTTTGCTGATTGAGCATGCCCATGGCAGCGGTGTAGAGTTCTTTAAGCATTTTCCCTTCCTTTTTTGTCGCCTTCTCCAACAGTTTCTGCTTTTTCAGTGGAGGATAAATTAACGAAATCTATGATTTTGTCAATTATTGGGTTGTATCGCCGGGGAAGATTAACCGTTTGTTCCATGTTTTTAAGTTTTTGCATTAGCTCTGCATCATCTTCAATTTTTGCGTCATTGTCCATAGCCCGTCTTAGCAAAAGCTCGCCAAGTGATTTTTTAGTCAATCTGTTTTCACTGGGTGAATTATCATCACCTAGAGAATTTGACCCATAAGCCTTTTCTATATTTTTCAATGACAGGTGCATATTATTGACCGATTAATGTTTTTGTTTGTCTCTACAGTGTGGTGACAAGTGATGTGCCACTTTTTTAATATATGCGGGGTTGCTTAATGGTCAATAGGTAGATGAAAATATAAGTCTATGATAAATAGGGAGATAGGCTTGTTAAGATTTTTATTAACAAGATAGGATTTGCTTTTTAGAAAAAGCTAAGATGTGTAATATCATTCAGTTTGATAATATTATTCTTGTTCGAGAATAGAAAGGAAAAAAACGGTCGTTTCGCCCAATATAAAAAACACAAGGTGGGCTAATTCTCCACAGCCCTTCCCCAACCAGAAATAGATAGGCGTGGCATGTCGATAGTGTTTGTCATAATTGTGATCGAAGATTCAAATTTCCCAACTTTGCTGGGCTTGAGTTTGGCAGTAATTTCAATTTCAGTTCCAGCTTTAATTACCAGACCCTCTTTTATATTTAATTTTAAACCTTTGGGAGTTCGGGCAATTTTCATAATAGTGATGTCTTCTTTGGAATGGTTTTTCACAATAACTTTTGCTTCTGCCATTTCGCCTAGTTTAATTGTTCCATAGGGAAAATAATTTGGCAATTTAGAAAGTGCTTCAATAATATTTGCCCGAAGTTTATAGACGATGTTTCTTGCCTCTGGGTCGTTTGTCATAATTGTTAGATCTTTTTCTATTGCACCAGAGAAATTTCTAAGATCTAGTCTCACGTCAATATTTGCAGTATCGCCGGCAAGCAACAAATCCTTGTCAAGGGGGGCGGTGGTGCAACCACATCCAGCCTTTATTGAAAAAATCCTGAGTGCCTTATCTCCTGTGTTGGTGATGCGGATTCTTGTGTGGAGCGGAGACTCGACCGGTTTAACATCGCCCCAGTCATAGAATTCACCGCCAATAAATTCAATAGTTTGCGCAAAAGCTGTAATTGGGAAAAGAACTGAGACAAGGATTAAGGCGAGTAATAATTTCATAAGTTTTATATTTTTTGTTATAGAATAAAAGCAAATTAGTTCATTAGAACGAATTTTTAAAATCTTTGTTTTAAAAAAAATGCTGTTTGATTATTTTCGTAATTTGCTTGCTAGTAAATTTAATAATATTTGGAAAGAGAAAAATGTACTCATTAGAATTTGACGATACACAAAATGAAATCAGGCGACTTGCAGCAAACTTTGCTAGCGAGGAGATTGCCCAAGGAGTGGTCGAGCGAGACATAAACGCTCAGTTTCCAAAGGAAATAATGTCTAAGATGGGTGAGATGGGCTTTTTGGGTATGATGGTTTCTGAGGACTGGGATGGAGTTGGATTAGATTATTTATCCTACGTTTTGGCGGTTGAGGAAATTTCAAGGGTGGATGCAAGTTGCGGTGTGGTGATGAGTGTTCAGAATTCATTGGTTAATTGGATTTTGGAAACTTATGCCACCGGTGAGATAAAAGAAATGTTTTTAAAGCCACTTGCCAGAGGTGAGATGATTGGCTCCTATTGCTTATCGGAGCCGGAGGCTGGTTCTGACGCACGCTCTCTTCTTGCTAGTGCAAAAAAAGTTGGCGACAAATGGATTCTCAATGGCACAAAGAATTGGATAACGAGTGCTCAGAATGCTGGAGTTTTTATCATCTTTGCTCAGACAGATTCTAGTCTCAAACATAGGGGGATAGCTTGCTTTGCCGTCCCAACTGAGACTTCGGGCTTAGAGATTGGACTAAAAGAAGACAAGATGGGGCTTCGTGGCTCTGACACTTGCGGGCTTGGTCTTGTAGATGTAGAAATTCCAGAAGAGAATCTTATTGGCGAAGTTGGACAGGGATTCTATATTGCTATGAAGGGATTAACAGGTGGCAGAATTGGAATAGCAGCTCAAGCCTTGGGCATAGCACGTGGTGCATTCGACAAGGCATTGCAATATTCTACAGAAAGAAAAACCATGGGTATTCCAATTTGTGATCATCAGATAATTCAGGCAAAACTTGCACAAATGTCAATGAAAATTTCTGCTGCTAGCTCCTTAGTCTACAAAGCGGCTTGGATGAAAACCCGAGGCATTGATTGCAATCGAGAGTCAAGTGAGGCAAAGCTTTATGCCTCTACCATTGCAAATGAAATAGCAAAAGAATCTGTTCAAATCCACGGAGGATATGGATATGTAAGGGAATACGAAGTAGAAAGGATGCTAAGGGACGCAAAAGTGACAGAGATTTACGAAGGCACATCAGAAATTCAACACCTGGTCATAGCTCGTGATTTAATCAAAAACATTTCTTAATTTATTTTTTATTTGAAACATTTATTTTTATTCTGCGTTCTACTTTGGGTATAATATATTTTTTTAGATTCACCTATATGAAAAATATGAAAAACTTGCATACTCTGTTTCTGATAATCGTTACTTCATTGATTACGGCTTCATGCGTCTATGATGTAAATTGGACAGGGGCTGAAGAAGGCTCACAGAAAATAGTCACTAAGAAAATTGAGCTGGATGATTTCACCAAGATAATACTGAAAGGTTCTTCTAATATTGAAATTAATCAAGGTGGCAAATGTTTGGCAGAACTTGAAATTGATGATAATTTAGTAGAATTTATTGAATTTGAGATTAACAAGACAACTCTGATAATTAGTTCAAAGTCCAGCATCAGCCCATCGGTCTATAATATTGTTCTAACAATGCCTTCTGTAGAGGCAATTGGTGTCAATGGCTCGGGTGATATAAAATGTAATATGTTGGCCGGGTCTCCACTTTTAAGATTGCGTATCAATGGGTCAGGAACTATAGAATTGGAGGCAAAGAGTGACAAAGTCAAGGCTCATATCAATGGTTCTGGCGACATTATTTTGTCGGGGCAGTCTGGTGAATTAAATGCAACAATCAATGGCTCAGGCGATTTAGAAGCAAGTGCTTGCATTGTGGAAAATGTAAATGTTAGTATTCGTGGTTCGGGGGACGCACAAGTAAATGCTGTCAATAAACTTGATGTTGAAATCTTTGGCTCCGGTGATGTGGGATATTTAAGCAAGCCAAAAGTATTAAAACAATCGGTCTATGGTAGTGGATCGGTAAAATTACTGCCAGAGGATAGCCCTCACGGTAAATAAGATATTTTTAGGTTGCTGTTTCTTCTTCTCCAAGGGAAGACCTGATAAGTATGACAGAAAGATCTAGCAAAATTATTATCCTATTGCTTTGCTTTGATACAGAGGAAATATAACCAGAATTAACCTCCCCAACCATAGGCGGCGGAGCTTCGGTGGTAGAAGAATCAATATCGGCAACTTCATTGACTTTGTCTACAATAATCCCGACGGTTAATTCATCATACTCTATGATAATAATCCTTGTGTTTTCTGTGTTTTCAAGAGAAGGCATTGCTAATCTTTTCCTGAGTTCAATGATGGGGATTATTTTTCCACGAAGATTTACCACGCCCCTCACAAAGTCAGATGAATTTGGCACTCTGGTAATTTCTGGCAATCTAATAATTTCTTGTACTTCTAGAATATTAACACCAAATTCTTCGCTTCCTAGGTTGAATGTCACAAGTTGTACCATTTTTGAAGAAGTATCTTTGGAGCTTTTTTTATTTGTTACTCTCATAAATTTATTTCCTGATAATTGAAAACCCACCCGTTCTCAAGATAGATAATTAATTAACTATTTCCAATAACAATTAATTTTTTTGCGTAATAAATTTCATTTGTTACACTTTTCCTAGCACTAAAAGAACAAATGTAGAGCCCCTCGGGTACTTCTCTTCCCTCTTTATCAGTCCCATTCCACAAAAAAGATCCTGATTGTTCAGAATAAAGAGCGTCGGCAATAACAAATATTTCATTGCCAAATTCATCATAGATGACGAGGTCTATAAATGAGGATGGAAAAGGAATGTTGTATAGGATTTGCATCTGTTGGTAATCATTTTTGAATGAAACAGGGTTGGGTTCTATTCTAACAAAATATTTGCTGGTTAATTTCTGAGAGACGCTGTTTGTCCTCAGTGGTGTGGCTCCGTCTGGGTCTGCCGAAGATGTCCAAATGTCGTCTGTTTGATTAGAGTTTAGCAGATTAAAACGCTCTAGGCTGATATCCTTCGTTACTAGCAAGTTCTCATCATGTTGGGTCTCAGAATAAGTAAGTGAATCGATAATATGATGGTTGGAAGAAATGAGTATTAGTAAATCTTGGTCATTATTGAGACTAATATTATCGCTAGAAATATAGACCTTTTCCTCGTCTTTAAGCTCTGGAAATTTATCGAACAGTAAGCTGTCCCAAGCAATGACTGCGTAGTCACCCGATTTCAATATCAAATTCTTGTCAATGAAAGAGTTATTATTGCTCTTGTAATAAAATTTATCTAAGACTTGCCAATTTTTCAGATTAATCATAAAATCTGATTTGTTATAAAGTTCTATAAATTCTGCTGAGTTATCGCCAACCTCAAACATTATTTCATTTATTAGCACAGTACCGCTGAGTGATTCTAATGAAAAGATAAAATCCATCCTGTCATTTTCATAATTTTCATCAAGGGTGGAACTAACCTGAATTACAATCGAGATTTCTCCAAAGAACTCAACACCATCAAAGAGCGTCATGTGGTCATATTTCAATTTCATAGAATAATCAGCTGCGTTCCAATCAAGATATTCAGCAAGTAGCCCTTCGTTCAAATCTTTTTCACCATTTCGATTGAAATCTGCAAATATATCAAGTGTGAAATCGGCTGGAGATTGAAATCCAATGTCATACAAGCGAATATAAATATCATTATTATCATCTGTGAAGATTGAATCAATTGCCAAATCGTATGGGTAGGCGAGATTAGAGTTCTTTTTCCCAGGTGTGGCATTGTTTTCGTCTTGTGAGGGGCTAAGGTTAATTTTTGAATTAGCTGGGCGTAGGTAATTTTTCCTTTCGGTAGAAGCACCATCCAAGAGTACGCTTTTATCATAAAAGAGACTGTCAATCGTTAAATAGTCTATTTTTATAATTATTTGATCACCGCTATTGTTTAAAATAGGTATGCTCGTCTCAAACAGGTGGGCAGTTGTTGGAATGTCATAAGCGCTTTTCAGAGCATTTGTGTCTTTTGTGAAAATGTTGAAAGAGTGGGCTTTTAGTTGGATATTGTCAATAGTTTTGCAAGTACTACTGTCGCAAATTTGAAGTGATGTAATTAGTTGTTCTTCACCAGAGTAATTGTATATCTCAATCCATTCCGGCTCCTCGCCTTCTGGTAATGCCATAAATTCATTGATGACAATATTAGGGAAGAGCTTTAGCTGGAATATAAAAAATATTAAAAGTGATAATTTCATTTCATTTTATTTTTGAATCCAAGTTACTCAAATCTGTTTGAAATTCAAATTCTTTTAGTATCAATTCTAAATTCTCTTTATCATTTTCATCAAATCTATTTAATATGGGTGAGTCTATGTCAAAAACACCGACTATCTTTTGCTCACAAAATATTGGGACAACTATTTCAGATTTTGACTCGGCACTGCAGGCAATATGTCCATCGAATTTATTTACATCGGCAACTATGATTGTCTTTTCTGATGAGAAGGACTTGCCGCAAACACCTTTGCCAATTTTTATATTTACACAAGCTGTTTTGCCTTGGAATGGACCCAGAATTAATTTTACTCCATCAAAGAAATAAAAGCCAGCCCAGTTAATATTTGGAAGCAAATGAAATACTATCGAGGCAAAGTTCGATGAATTACTAAGGAAATTTCTTTCATTTCCGAGCAATGATTTTGTTTGATTTAATAAATTATTATACATTTTGTATTTAAATTGCTAGAAATAAATTTCCCGCTTAGAAATTAATAATAATAGAAATCCCAAGTTAATGAAAAGAATTAATTATAAAGAAAAAAAGTATGATGCTCTTCTTTGTTTGAATGGTGAGATAAGCGATGATTATGTATTTGAGAGCTTTTCTCACTTGCCAGTCGTTTGTGCCGACGGTGGTGCTAATTATCTGCTGGGCAAAGATCTAGTTCCAGACTATATTATTGGGGATATTGATTCGCTGGAAAGTGATAGCTTTGAGGGGGCAATGATTGAGGATAAAATAATTTATATTAAGTGTCAAAACTCAAGTGATTTCGAGAAGGCATTGGACTTTTGCATTGAGAAGAAATATCAGAGATTGCTAGTTCTTGGATTTCATGGAGGATTGCTTGAGCATAGTTTTAATAATTTGTCAGTGCTATTGTCCTATTTGGATAAATTAGATATTAGTGTTTTGGAGCATGGAAGGGTCTCGTTTATTTTGAGTGAGAGTGCTGAAATTAAGACCGAAGTAGGTGAGACGGTTTCGCTCATTCCCTTGCCAAAGTGCAAACTAAAGACGGAGGGGCTTCGGTGGAATCTTCACTCTGAATATTTGGAGATGGGCAAAAGATCGGGTGCGCGCAACCAATCAATTAGTAATTTAGTTAAATTAGAAATACTAGAAGGTGCAATTTTAGTCGTTTGTGAGTTTTAATTATTTTTGTTAGATTAGTTTTTTTTCTAAGGGTAAAAAGTATTATGAAAACTTTTCAGGTTAGAACTTTATTGTTTGCAATCAGTTTGTGCATCTTTACTTCGTGCGATGACAATAGCTCTTCTGATTCTACTGGTAATGTAGATGAAGTGGGTCGTAGCTTTGCACTTGGTTTCACCGATTTTCCCTATGCAAACTCCCAAGAAGGTGTAGCCGATGCCTATGCGGTGATTGAGCGAGATGGTGATATGATAGTAATGCACTACGATGGCGGATTGCCTTGGCAAGAAGCTCTTGATGGCTTGCCTTATCCTCAAATTTTCCTTAATGAAATAAATGGCAAAGCGGCCGCAATTCCAACAACCCACCCCACTTTTCTCGCCCTTACTCCTATTGCATTTAACCGCACCAACTTGACAGACAATGTTGGAGAGGATGGCGGAGAAACTTTGTCTTCGCCTTGGAGTGAACGAACCTTTGACAGTCCAGAAGTAATCACAGCCTTTACCAATCACTGTGAGAAAATGATAGAAATTTATTCACCCAAGTATTTTGCTTATGCAATCGAGGCAAATATGCTGATTGATTTTGCGCCGTCTGAATGGGATGGGTTTGTAACTTTTGCGAAATCAGTCTACACCTCTTTAAAGGGAAAATATCCAAATATGCCAATTTTCATAAGTTTGCAAGCAGACTTTTTTTATAAAAGCCTTAGCACACAAAAAGAAGGTATAGCCAAGATTCTTCCATACACAGATTATATTGCGGTGAGCAGTTATCCATTTGCAGAGAACTCAGATGTAGAGTTATTGGCAGCTAATCATTTCACTAATTTGGCAAATCTTGCACCTGAAAAACCATTTGC
Source organism: Bacteroidota bacterium (assembly GCA_024280675.1). Lineage (GTDB taxonomy): Bacteria > Bacteroidota > Ignavibacteria > Kapaibacteriales > UBA2268 > JAJRPT01. The sequence goes on along the minus strand of JAJRPT010000111.1, from coordinate 1,359 downwards.
GATTGCCGAAACATCTTGGCCAGCAGAAGACGTAGACTCGCCCTATCCAATTGTAATTCCATCGGACGAAATCACTCAACAAAAATATGTTGAGCGATTATTATCTGATTGCAAAAACCTCTCGGCTGAATTTGTTTGTTGGTTTTTCACTCGTGATTTTGATGACTTTTGGGAATCTGATTTCAAGTACTTAGAAATAGCACCAACCGTTCGCCTTTGGAAAGACACAGGGCTCTACGACGGGGAAGGTAACCCTAGGCCTTCTTTGGAGACTTGGCGTAAATATTTAGAGAAGCCATTAATTGACTAGAGTTTTAATTGTCTTGTAAATTATCTGATTCTAGGTTCGAAGGGGATTTCTTTTTTCTTATTTCTTCAATACTTGGCAACTTGCTGTGAAAGAAAAATAAAAGAGCAACCCCACAACTCACACAAGAATCTGCAACATTAAATACTGGGAAATGAGTGTAATAGAGTCCGAAAATGTCAATGTCTGGTATATCAACATGCACGAAGTCCACTACCTTGCCGTAGAACAAAGCCGATTCGCCATAGAACACGCCATAGAATACTCGGTCAATCATATTGCCGGTAGCTCCTGCAAAAATCAGCATGATACCTGTTCTGGCATATTTATTATATCCATCAATTTTGAATAAATACCAAGCAAGGGCAATTACTGCAAAAACTGAAAATAAACTAAGAAATATTTTCCCCCACCCAAACTCAATCCCAAATGCCATTCCGGGATTCTCCACAAAGGTAAAACGGATGAGGGTGCCAATCACTTCAATAGATTCTCCAAGGCGCATCCCCTCTTTTGAGAAACCAAATAGATTAAATCCCTTTGTAATTAGTTTCGTTGTTTGATCAAAGGCAATCAAAACAAATGACAATAAAAAAAATATTCTCGTGCTTGAACTCATGTTGTTTGTATTCTTATTTTTGAATTGATTTTGTAATAACTTATCTTACGAAATTATACATTTAAATAGCTAATAAAAAATATGGATGTTGGACACAAGATTGCTTTTCTTAGAAAGTTAATGAAAGAAAATAATTTGGACTGCTTTATTATTGCTTCGACTGACCCGCATATTTCCGAATACGTGACTCCTCATTGGCAGTCTAGGATGTGGTTTTCTGGGTTTAGTGGTTCGGTTGCGACTGTGCTGGTCACCCAGGCTCACACTGGTCTTTGGACAGATGGTCGTTATTTTACACAAGCAAAAGAGCAGTTGGAAAGCACTGAGATAGAGCTTCATAAGACGGGAATCCCAGGTGCTGTGGATTATCCCCAATGGCTAGCAGATAATTTAGAAGAAAATTCACGTCTCGGATTTGATGGGAAAGTGTTTC
>JAJRPT010000110.1 GCA_024280675.1 Bacteroidota bacterium | reverse complement strand
GCTTGATGCAATTTCAATCTCTGGCAAAACCAATTCGACAGCTTTTGCTACAAGTTTATCTTCATCATTAATCATCCGAAGAGTTTCCGACAAGGAAGCCGAATCAATGTTTTTTGTTTTTGGATTTAATTGCTCTGTTGCCAGAGATGCGATTTGATTAAATAAATCTTTTTCGTCCACTTTTTGACTTGCTATTTTGTGATTATCAATTTGTAAGAAGAGCGAATGTTATTGTTCTTATGGACAAGAATGTAAGTTCCTGATAATAAAGGACTTGTGCCAACAACAAGTTTATTTCTGTTAAGCCGTACTTTTACATCAATTTTATTTCCAAGTGCGTTATACAAGCTGACATCTTTTAAGTCGCTGATATTTAAGGGATTTAGAGTGACCGAAGTGCTTCCATAATATATCTCTACAAAATCATTGCTAAACTTTTCGCCATCCAATGAAGTGGTTAATAAATTCAGTTCAAAGATATTTTTGTCAAGTGAAATACCGTTTATTTTTTCTATTACATATTCTGGTTTTATAAAATCCTCACCTGGCTCAATGATAATTTTGATTAGCTCTCCAGAATTTGCGGCGCTAAATTTTGAGCCGTACCCGGTGATAAAAAATTCAATTTCTCTTTGTTGGATTTGCTCTGTATATTTTTCATCAAAATCATCAATGACAAGATTCTCTACATTTGCAAAAAGCTCGCCTGCTTGAACTCCTAAGATTTTATAATTTTGACCACCAGCAAGAACAATATTTCCAAATGCAGTATTATAATCCCTTAGAGATTCTACAAGAATTGGAAGGGTAACACTTGTTTGGGATTTAATATTTTTGTTATAAATGTCGCTTTGAGCTTGCAATTCAGATTGTTCTTTTTCCGACAACTGATCCTCATCAAAATTTAGAGAAACAACCACAGCATCGCTAATGGTGATCGTTCCGTCCCCATTACAATCTGCATAAGTCGCATCTGCAATGTCCCAAACTAGACATTTTTGTAAGTATTTTCCAGTGGACGCATTGTCTCGTTTGAAGAATCTAGCCCCTGGGTACTCTTTTTCAATTCCCTTATGAAGTGCTATTTTTACGTGGTCTGAAGCATTTACTAGACCTTCAGAGTCATTATCTGCATTGCCAGGGAGCACATCTACAAAACCATGTACATCAAAAACTATGGGCTCTACATCGACGGTAATTGATACCGGGGTATCATTTTCAAGCGTCGTTGCAAGTGCAGTAATAAACTCAAATGTGACCTGCCGCCCATTTTCTGCCGTTGGAGTTACCACAAATTGAAGAGTAAGAACCTTTGGGTTTGGGAAATAACTATTCTTAATACTCTCGCCCGTGTAAACCGAAATATTCAAAAATGCAAAATCGGTCTGTGAATCTTTTTCAAGTGTATATGGCTCGATTTCTTTGCTGAATTCAGTTTGAATATGACCATCATAATCAATTATACTCGCATTATCATAGCGAAGCTGAAAGGAAACATTGTTGCAATATTCTATGTCATCGAGATAAATATCGAATGAGAACATATATTTTGCAGTAATAAAATCTGAAAGAGTTGAATCAACATCGGTGCGAACTATTCTAAAACCTGCAGATTGGACTATATTTATTGTAGAGAATACAATAATCGCCACTAACATTATATTTCTAATTATATTTTTCATAATTAATCTACAGCAAAAAGTATACCATAATAGCAGTTCTAAAAAGAACATTTATTGCTTAATTTTTTCTTTAAGCAGAATAATATTAAGTTAGATTTGAATGGTTGGATATTTTTTTAATAAAATGAGGAAAGAGCAATGCGTATTTTAAGAATTCTTGTGATAATCGCTGCTATTTTAATTGTACTTGGTCTAATTTTTCTTCCAAGCCAATGGGATGTTGATGTGTCGGTCAAGATTAATGCTAGCAGCGAGACGGTCTTTCCTTACATAAATAATTTAAAAAAGTTTGGCAAGTGGGCTCCTTGGCAAGGAATTGATTCAACAATGACGCTCAGCTATAATAATACTAGCAAAGGAGTGGGTGCAGAGTCTGAGTGGAAGAGCGAAACCCAAGGCAATGGGAGAATGAGAATTATCGAGAGTATTGAATTTTCAAAGATTAAGACAGCACTTTGGCTCGATGGTGATTACGATGGTGAGCCGTCTTTGCACGCCATATTTTCTTTATCTCAAAAGGAAGGCGTGAGCGAAGTTCATTGGATAATCAATGAGCCGGTTCCCTATTGGAACATATTTGCTCGCTTGATGCTCTCCGTTCTTAACCCAATGATTGAAGAAGCCTACCAAGATGGCCTAAATGATTTAAAAGCCTTAGTAGAAAAATTATAAAATAAATATATTTTGGTCATTTCGTTAATATTTCTTATTTTCGCATGTGTTTTTTGTGCAAATGGAGAAATAATCGAGCATATAATTTTTGATATTGAAACTACAGCTCTTGATTGGGAATCATTTTCTGAATCTCAAAAAGAATATCTGCTAAGAGGAGCAGAAACAGAAGAGGAAGTTGAAAAGAAAAAGTTTGAGCTTTCACTCTCTGCCCCCACGGCAAAAATAATTTGCATAGCCTTGCAGTTGATGGTTGAAAGTGACGGCGGTTGGGAGATGAAAAAAAGAGCTGTCCTTGCTAGTCCTAAAAAATACGAAAAGCTCAATGACACCAAAAAAGAAGAAATTCGCTTAGGTGCCACCAGGGGAGCGGGAGATGTGGGGGATGGGCGTGAAGAGGTGATTTGCTACCTCAGCTCTGAGATAAAAGTGCTAGAGGATTTCTGGGCAATACTAAAAAAGTATCCCAAAGCGGTTTTGGTCTCATTCAATGGGCGAGCTTTTGACTCACCTTTTCTCATGATCCGTTCATCTTTGCTGAGCGTTCGTCCGAGCAGAAATTTAATGGCGGGGACTCGGTACAATTATCCACTTCATATTGATTTAGCCGATGAATTAACTTTTTTTAATAAAACTTTTTACGGGGCTACACGTCGTTATAATTTCGACTTCTACACACGAGCCTACGGGATAGAATCTCCAAAAAGTAAAGAAATTAATGGTGGGAATGTTGGAGAATTTTATCATAATGATAAGATAAAGGAGATTTCTGAGTATTGCCTAAGGGACGTGGGGGCAACTTGGGAATTGTTTTTAAAATGGAACAAATATTTAAGGTTTAGATAAAAAATGATAATGAACAAGGCAAAAAGTATCCTAAAGAATAAATTTGGGTACAATGAATTTCGATCTTTTCAAGAAAATGTGATAAGCAATGTCTTAACAAAAAAAGATACAATTGCAATAATGCCGACAGGAGGTGGAAAAAGCCTGTGCTACCAAATCCCAGCACTCTTATTCCCAGGCATAACAGTTGTAATTTCTCCTCTAATCTCACTGATGAAAGACCAAGTCGAGCAGCTTGGGAGTTTAAACATAGAGGCAGTATTCCTAAACTCTTCATTGAGGAAGAAAGAATATAACCATAATATGGGACTCGTAAGAGATGGCAGGGTCAAACTGCTTTATTGTGCACCTGAAACATTTATGATTAAAGCCACTCAGAAACTGCTCTCGGAGGTAAGGGTCGATTGTATCACAATAGATGAGGCTCATTGCGTTTCGGAATGGGGACATGACTTCCGCCCAGAATATATGCGAATATCTGAGACACGGGATAGATTCCCTCATGCTGTCTTCCTAGCACTCACGGCCACTGCCACGGCTAAGGTTCAAAAAGACATTGTGAGTTCGCTTGGCTTAAAAGAGTTCGAGAAATTTATTGCAAGTTTTGATAGACCAAATCTATTTTTGCAGATTGTACCAAAGGTAGATCCACTGCGTCAGACACTTGATTTTTTGAGAACACACAGGAAGAAACCTGGAATAATTTATTGCTTTAAGCGTAAGCAAGTTGAACAACTTTGCGAGGGGTTGCAAGAAAATGGATACATTGCCAGAGCTTACCACGCAGGGCTTGCCGACAAGGAAAGAGAGAAAAATCAAGAACAATTCCTCAAAGATGAAGTCCAAATAATTGTGGCCACTATTGCATTTGGAATGGGAATCAACAAGGCAAATGTTCGTTTTGTCATTCATTACGATTTGCCCAAATCAATTGAATCCTATTACCAAGAGATTGGTCGTGCCGGGCGTGATGGCTTGCGTTCGGACTGCTTATTGCTTTTTTCATATACTGATATTGCAAAGTTTAAATTTTTGCTAAAAAAGAAAGAAGACAAGGAACGTTCCATAGCTGAGAAACAAATTGATGCACTTGTTGAATATTTGGAGTTCCAAGATTGCCGCAGAATTCCTTTGTTGAAATACTTTGGAGAGGACTACGAGGGGCATAAATGCGAGACTATGTGCGACAACTGTAACGCACAATCGATAGGTGAGACCGATATTTCCTCCTACGCCTATAAATATTTATTCTGTATCCAAGAAACAAAGCAAAGATTTAATCTTAGTTATATTACAAGTGTTTTGCGTGGTGTAAAAAATGATAAGGTATTTGACAATAAGCACGAAGACTTGCGTTCATACAATACAGGGAAAAGCCTGTTGCGAAATCAATGGTCGATAATCGCGCGCCAACTCGTTGTGCTGGAATATATTGAAAAAGATGAGAAGGAAACACTAAAGCTGACAAGTAAAGGCTCAAAATTTATACGAAACCTACAACCTATCAAAGGCAGACTCACCGAAGAACCAGAAGAAGAAATAGTTTTAAACTCTAATGTAGATATAAGGCAAATAGCCATCGATGAACTAACTCGGGTAAGAAAGGAAATCTCCGATAATCAAGGCTTACCTCCTTATGCGGTTGTCTCAGATCAAAGTTTGAAAGAAATTGCAGAGAGCTTGCCGGAAAACAAACAAGATTTTCTCGATGTCATCGGCATCACAGAATTTAAGTATAAGAAATATGGCAATCATTTCATTGATGTTATTTCGAGAATAAAAAGGGAGAATGGAGTTGCAAGGTCTAATTCTGACGACATGAGAAACCAACCAGACTCTAATAAATTTATTCAAATTGGTGAGAAGTATAACAAAGGAGTGCCGATAAGAGAAATTGCACACGAGTTTGATTTGCAGTACACTCTAATTCTCGATAATCTCTATCATTTTATTCAATCGGGTGGCAAGCTCAACAAAATTGAATGGCTTGCACAAAGAATACTCGGCAAAGAAACTCTTGAGAAAATAACAGAAGCCTACGACACAATGGGTTGCCACAGGCTGGAATATGTCTATGATCATCTGGGTGGCAAGGTGAATATGGATCAGCTCAAGATTATTCGGCTTTATTATTTGAACGAAAATTGATGCTCTTATATTTTTAAAGGGCGGTGCTTTTGCTTTGCAGTGAAAACACCGCCTTTTTTTATTTTGTTTAAGAGTTGTGGCAGAGTAAATCTTATTCCTTTACAAATCGCTTGTAAACATTCCCATTGATATTTACAAAATAACTACCATTTGCAAGTTCGCTTGTTTCAATATTCACTTCATTTTGATTGCCACGATAAGCTTGCGTAAATAAAACATTGCCAGATAAATCAATGATTTTGATAGATGAAATATTCTCTTCTGAGACAATGTTTAAAGTTGAATTTGCGGGATT
>JAJRPT010000109.1 GCA_024280675.1 Bacteroidota bacterium | reverse complement strand
GAGGGCGAGTGCCGCCTCTCTTTCATTTTTGCTCACAAGGTATTCGTCTATTTTTTGGAATGCTTTTACAACCCTTTCATCCTCTCTGAGTAGATTAAACTCAAGTCGTGCCGTAGTAGAAAGAAGTTTTCTCATTTCTTCTTCGTTTGTCACCCCAGGCAACTCAAGCAAAATACGGCGTGTGCCTTGTTTTTGGATGTTTGGTTCTGCCACACCATATTTGTCAATACGCTGGCGGATAACCTCTTGGGCTTGGTCGATTGCCGAGAGTGCATTTTCATTTAGTTGCTCAATTATTTTTTCCTCCGATGCGTTCCTAATGTCACCCACATCGAAATACGAAATCAAGGACTTGCCCTCAGGACGTGCAATGGTTTCAAAATTATTTAAAAACACATCAAGTGCTGGGTCGCTACTTTCTTTTAATTCTTCTTTTGTTGCCTCGATCACCTTTCCAAAAATTTCATCAATAGCATCTCTTGAGGCAGACTCTTCAATCAAACGAACAACATCGACCTCCAATGTCACATACATTCCACCACGCAAATCCAGTCCTAGTTTTAACCGTCTTTGCTTTGCCGATTCTAAGTCTTCGCCATAGGCACGGTTGAAATTTTCTATCACTGTTAGAGAATCATCACTATTATTTTTTTGTGAGGCTTCAAAAAATGCAATTTCCTTCTGTTCCTCTAGCTTAGTCGCCTCGAAAGAGGGATACAATACCACAATAGCAACTATTAATGGCAAGAGTATCGTTGCTAGCTTTCCGTATTTTCCTTTCAAGTCGGACTCCCTTGTTTCTTAGTTTTTTTCATGTTTATAAATATTTAAATTTTCTGCAAGCTCAAATTTAACTAGTTCCTTTCTCAAATACAAACTATAGCTACCTTTTTTAACTTCTGTTAATAAAAAAACAATACGCCCTACACCTGCCGGGTGTGTAAACCGCTATCATTTTATTCATTTTAGGTAATCTATGCTGCTTCAAAGATATTGACTGCTTTCAAATTTGCTTTGCCGACAGATAACAATCATTATAGTTGTCGAGTAATCTTTTGAGTTTGCCAGACCAGTCAATGGGTACTGTGTAAAAAAAGCGGTATCTATTGCCACCATCTTTGTGATAAGAAAACCCAAATATGGACATTTTCTGTTTTGGCAAATAACCGTATTCTTGCAGTATCGTACCAATTCTCCCAATTATTTGGCGATAATCATCGGCAAAAAGATTATCAGTGCGACAATAATAAGAACTATCTGCAAGCGTTCTACTCTGGTGCCACCAGTTGATTTTACCAGCAAGGTCTTTTGCTTTATCTTGTGTGGCAAGGGCAATTTGCTTGGATTGTGAGTGAATGTCTGCTGTTTCTTCCTCACTAAGATTTCTAGTAATCTCAGGCATTGAGTCCATCATTTTTTGCGTAGAATCAATAATCCACCACTTTGTAAATTCACCAAATTCGGCAACGAACTCGTCTTTTATACAACTCATCCTTTCAATCAGCAATTCTAATTTTTGCTCCTGGCTTATTTCTTTTTTCTCTTTTACTAAGTGCATTTTTCCCTTTTACATTTTATTAGAGTGGCAGTTTAATTATTTTTCTCGAATAAATCAAGTGCTGACACTAATTAAAAGAGATGCCAGTGCTAATCAAATTTTTTCATAAGTGGAATTGTAAAAATAAACTTTGATCCAACGCCAAATTCACTCTCTACCCAAATTCTGCCGCCATTTCCCTCAACAAATTCTTTACACATAATAAGCCCAAGACCAGTTCCTGTCTCATCGTTAGTTCCACGAGTGGTAACAGTTTCGTCAATTTTAAATAATTTATCAATTATCTTTTCCTTGATTCCAACGCCTGTATCGGCAACGGTAAATATTATTTTGTCACCATCTTCTTGTGCCAAACAAGTAACCGAACCACTTTGCGTAAATTTTATTGAATTGCCAACCAGATTTCTAACCACAGTGGATATCATATTGCCATCGCAATAGGAATACAAATCCTTGTCAATCTTATTTACAAGTTCAATATCTTTATTTTTTGCATTTTGGGAAAGCAGTGAATAAAGAGAATCTACCAGCATGTGAAGGCATATATTATCTGGATCGAATTGAATCTTGCCAGTCGAGGCGCGAGACCATTCGAGCAAATCTTCGAGCAGGTTGTAAACATTTTTTGAGGAATGATGAAGCTCTACTAAATATTCTTTGATTTCATCTTTGTTTAGAAAGTCTATCCCTTCAACAATACTACCAATCATCCCCTGCAATCCAGAGATTGGGGATTTTAAATCATGTGCTATCATGGAGAGGAATTTGTCTTTGCTTGCATTTAGTTTTGTTAGGTCATTTTTGGACTGAAGCAATTCTTCTTTGAGCTTTTTCTCTTCACTTATGTCCCAGATATAAACCCCAACACCAGAGATTTTCCCGTTGGAAGAGCGTACCGGGTAGTAGATGGAATCATAGTATTTTTTGTCATTGTCATTGGAGAATTCAAATTCATAGTTGAACTCTTCACCCTTTATGGCTCTGTCGAAAAGATTCTTAAACGACAGGTTCAACCCTCCTTCATCTCCTGCGTAATCAAGAAAAGTATTCCCTATTTGTATGTCTGCACCAATATACTGCTTCATCCATTTGACAAACATCGAGTTGAATGTGGTCAGCCGGTAGTATTTATCCACAGAATAAACTATTAAATTACTTGAGGACTCGACCAGAGCTTTTAGATGTGCTTTATTGTTTTGCAACTCAAGTTCAATACTCTTTTTTTGGCTAATATCAATGGCCGAATATATAATTCCAGTTATTTCATTTTGTTCATTAAAGACTGGATTGAACCTATTCATCAGCCACATTTTCTTATTTGATCTAATCCATATTTCCTCTTCGGAGACAACTTGTTCTCCTTTTAGCACCCTCTCAAAAGAGTTTTCATAGAATGTCTTGTCTCTTTTGTGCAAGTAATCAGGAAACATGTCATATTTTTTCAGCTCAATCCCAGTGGACTTTTTTACGAATTTAGCGGCCGTTAAATTAAAATCAATCAGCTCTAACTTTGGTGAAATCAAGAAGATGGAGTAAGGTGTGTGATCTAAGATAGCACGAAAGTTCTGTTGGCTCTCCAGCAATTTCTGACTAGCTCTTTTGGCTTGGTCTACATTGTGAATGGTGGTGAGAATCACATCTTCGTCATTGAACCGGACTCTTAGCGTTCGTATCTTTACCCAAATTTCTTTTTCTGTCTTATTTGGGATGAGGATTACTTCGTATTCATTTTCTGGGTCTCCTCCTTTCATTCTTTCGATCGCCCGGCTTTGAACTAACTGCTTATAATCGGGATGAATATAGTCAAATATATTTATTTCAGCAGTATCATCCCCTATCAGATTAACTAGCTCATAGCATGTTTTGTTGGCATAAACTACTTGGAAAGTTTTGTCGATGACTATTAGACCTACCCAGATTTTATCCAGAATTGATTTAAAATTAATCCATTCTTTTTCTACGGTCTCTTTTTCGACTCTAGTAACAGCAATTTGCTCTACTATACCTGAGCGGTATTTTGGGCTACCATCTGGGTTAAATATTATTAATTCTCTATCTCGGACACAGGTGTAATTTCCTTTTTTATTTTTTAGCCTGTATTCAAAATCGTATGGCTCCCTTAGCGACCTTCTGTCGTAGGCAATTTCAACACTGGCTCTGTCATCGGGGTGTATGCTGTGCAACCAAATTCCTCTGTTGGAAATCAGCTCATCTATTGTGATGTTGAATAATAAATCTTGCGTGTTTGGGCTGATGTAGAGAATTTCGTCATTCATGGTATCACACAGCCAAAGGATTTTCTCATGCGAAGAAATAATCTCAGAAACATAATCAATCTCAGACTGGGTCTTGTTGTTTAGCTTTTCGAGCTCATTGTTGAGCTTTAATATATTTTCAATTTCGTTACTGTCCATTTTCTTTTCTAAAGAAATTCAAAGACTTTATTATTGCTTAAAGCTCAAATTAGTCTTTTAATTTAATATATCACTATTTAATTGTCATAATCTTATTAACATTATTTTCTTTTTTTCTGCAAGAAAGTCCACCCCAGCCATTTCCAAATCCTTAATTTCAATTAAGGCACTAGGATATAACTCTTTTAAATCGTCTTCTTCTTTTCTCAAATCTCCGCCCTTGAGCAAGGCATAGCTTCCATTTGGTCTGAGTGCTGGCTTTGTCCATTCCACTATTTTTTTTGCCTGTGCCACACCTCTGGCGATGATGAGGTCGAAGCCCTTGTCACCCTGAAACTTTCCACCCTCCCGGCAATACTCTTCTGCCCGACCACAAAGCACTTCCAAATTCCTCAGCCCTGTGTGAGCGGCTAGCATTTGAGTAATCTTTGCTTTTTTGGCAATCGAGTCAATCAACACCATAGATAAATCAGGACGAGCAATTTTAATTGGGATTCCAGGCAAGCCCCCGCCAGTGCCAACATCTAGCACCGCTGATTTGTTTGGAATATTAACATATTTTAATATTGACAAAGAATGAAGAATATGCTTTTGGAAAATGTTATCAACATCTTGCCTTGAAATTAGATTGACTTTCTGATTCCAATATTTGATTTCTCCACAATAACGTTCAATATTTTTACGCATCTTTGCATCGAGCACCACACCAGATGCCGATGCCATTGTCCACAACTCTACTATATCCATACTCTTACTTATCGGCATCTATTAAAAATAATTAACAATCTCCACAAAAATATATAAACAAACACTTAAAAAATAATAAAAAACTCTTATGTTGAAAACTAGACAACTACAAAGCTAACATAAATGAAAAAAGAATCACTAAAGGAAAAGAAATCAAGGGCGAAATGTTTATTAATAACATTAAAAGAAAAATATCCAAATATTAGCATTCAACTTCGTCACGAGAATCCATTTGAGTTGCTTATTGCAACAATTCTTTCGGCACAATGCACAGACGTTCGGGTAAATATAGTCACAAAAGATTTATTTCAAAAATATAAGAGGCCGACCGATTACATAAACGTAAGTGCTGATGAGCTTGAAGGCGACATCTTCTCGACTGGCTTCTACAAGGCAAAAGCTAGAAACATTCGTTCCTGTTGCCAAAGACTTATCTCAGACTTTGGAGGCTTGGTGCCAGCCAATATGGACGATTTATTAAGCCTCGGTGGGGTGGGCAGGAAAACAGCTAATGTTGTACTTGGGCATGGCTTCGGCACTGGTGGCTTCGGCACTGGTGGCTTCGGCACTGGTGCCTTCGGTGCTGGTACCTTCGGTGCTGTGGGAATTGTGGTAGACACTCATGTAAAGCGTATCTCGAACAGATTGAAGCTGACAAATGAAACCAATCCCACAAAAATTGAATTTGCTCTTATGAAAGTAATTGACAGAGATATTTGGATTGATTTCACACATTATTTCATCATGCTTGGAAGAGAAGTTTGTACATCACGCAAGGCAAAATGTGAGAAATGCCCAATCGCAGAATTCTGCCCATCAGCATTTAAAGTAAAAGTAGAAAAAAATAAGAAAGTAAAGGCGAGAAAATAAAAATGGCTGTACTAATTCATAAAAATATCAAATCGGACAAACTATTTTTTAGCTCATCGGATGAATTGCTAAAGCAAGTGGCGTTCTCCTGTGATGAGAAGTCTAAGAACATTCACCTCATACTACCAACAGGGCGTTTGCAGAGAAAATACGAGAACAGCTATGTTCATTCTATTTGGGAAAAACACAAGAAACCCGCAACTGATCCAAAAATCTACACATTTGATTCTTTTGTTAAATTACTCTTGTCGCAATATTTTCAAAATGAGAATTTCCATTTCGTGAATGAGCTTTATAAATTCGGACTTTTTGATCAATCAAGAAATGAGGAAAGATCTTTTTTTGGTAAAAATAATCCAAGCCCACCACTTCATGCCGTTAGGAAAATTTTTAAATTGATTGAAGGTTTGAAAAAAGATGGCATCACTCCAATTAATTTTCTTGAAGAAATTTTGGAGGAAAAGAATAAAAACTCAGAAAAGTTAATCTCACTCGGCAAGTTATTCCAAAAATATCAAAATAAATTCAATGGCAACCTAATCGACTCCCCACTGGCCACCAGTAAACTTATCAAATATTTTACAGGAAACAAGACATTAAATACTGATAATTTACCACTCCTCTATTTTGATTTCTTTTTTGAATTTAATAAACCTGAGGCAGAATTATTGAGTGCCTTGGCAAATTATGGCTATAGAATTTTAATCAAATTAGATTATTCTGAGTCAGACAAACCACTTCCCGCCTTCACCAACACATCTTTGAGTATTGCAGGATTCTTAGACAATGGATTTGAAATAAAATTTCTTGACTCCCACCGCAAAAGCAAAGCCCTTTCGTTGCTCCAAAGCAGGCTCTTTTCCAACACCCACTCAGGGGAAATAGAAGAGTTTTCAAACTGCTTGAATATAGTAGAATGTGAATCCAAAAGCAAAGAAGTAAGACAAATAACCAAACTTGTTAAGTATTTACATTTGGAAAAAGGCATTCGGCTCAATCAAATGATAATCGTCGCCCGCTCAACCTCCGCTTATGCACCCTACTTTAAAGAAGAATTTGCAAGAGCTGGTGTTCCGATCAATATTAGTGAAAGATTCGAACTAATTTGCTCGCCCATTGCATACTCTATTTTGAATATTTTAGATCTCATTCTTTCTGGTTTCGAAGGTGAGCTATTACTCAGTTTTGCATCGAATCACTTTATTAATTTACCAGAAAACCTTAATATTAACACATTACTGCTAAAAAAATACCTCTATCAATTTAGATTGGTAAATAATAAAATTGATGGGATTGACCAAATTGCAAAACAACTTGATGAAAAAATTAAAAGCACCAGCCATAAAAGAGAAAAAGAAAACATTTTCAAAGTAAAGGAAGATATAACCTCAATCTATAATCTCATTGAATCAGAGCTAGAAAACATTGACGCGCAAAAATTAAAGCCACAAGAATTTAGAGATTTGATAATTAGATTTATTAGAAAATTCTCCCTTACTTGGCCACAAACAATTAATATTCAAAATCTAGGCAATGATGAATCAGACGACAAGTTCTCCAAATATTTACTGAACAGGGAAATTGAAAAGAATTCCAAGGCAATCTCCGCCTTTACCAAACTTATCAATGAGCTAAGTTTTGTGCTACAATCCACTTCTCAAAAACAGGAACAATCCCTCTCATATTTTGCAGAACGCCTAAGGGCGGCACTCTCTGATTCAAAATATCAAATTAGGGAACTCTACGACTTTGGAGTCACTTTTACTTCATTCGAACAATCTCGAGGGCTTGACAAAGAAGTCTCTATCCTTTGCGGATTTAACGATGAGGTGTTTCCTATGCCATTTCAGACCGATAAAATTATTGGTAAACTACTTTATTCAAGCAAAAAAACTCATATCGCTCGTGAACGTAATTTGTTTTATCATTTTCTTGCAAGCGGGGATAAATATTTAGAGTCTAATCAAAAGGAAATCTATATTTTCTATCCAAAATCTGCAAATAATAAAGAGCTTGGCGTTTCTCCATTTGTAGAAGAACTCGCCCGGATAAGTGGAATCAAAGCAGATGATTTAATAAAAAATCCAGACTACTACCCTTGGTCAAAAATAAATACAAGGAAAATTAAGAACAATATTTCAAATCCAAATTGGACAAAGCATGAGCAAGTCAAAATAGATCAAGGCTCGTGTTCCCTTAATATTAAAAATAAACTGATGTCTCATGCAGAAAAAGATAAATCTCCCTCTAGTATCGAAAAATATGCAGCCGACCCATATCTTTATTTTCTAAATAATGTTCTTGGTCTAAATGATGATCCCACATTTGGCGACTCAATTTCGCAACTTGAAAAAGGAAGTATATTACATAAAATAACTGAAAAATTCTGCCGTTCAGTAATTGATACTGATTTTCTAGAATTGCAAATTGATTCTAGGCAAAGCGTCCCTGTTCTGAATTTAGATCCAAATAAAAAAGATGATTATTTAAATTATCTTTCAAAAATAGCCGAAGAGGAATTCAAAAAAATAGAATATTCTCACCCCTATTTCTCTGCTCAAAAAGAAACAATCCTTGGGAGCAACTCCCATTCTGGACTGCTATACTCTTGGCTAGATTATGAATTAATGAAATTAAACACTGACAATCCCTGGCGGGCGGCTTTCTTTGAGTTTGTATTCCATGATGTTGAAATAGAAGATGGCACAAGAATCGGAGGAAGAATTGACCGTATCGATCTCAGAAAATCAGGCGAAGAGATTCAATTTTTGATTTATGATTACAAGCTCAGAGGTGCTAATTTAAGTACAAAAAGTGAAATCTTAAGTCTAGTAAAATTCCAACTACCACTCTATATTATCGCTACAAAAATAATTTTGGAAAAGAAGTATGAAATCAAATTTACACCAAAGGGTGGCATTTACCAATTCTTCATCCCGAATTATAAAAATGGAAGAAAATCACTAATTAACTCCACAATGCTTACTTCATTCGATGGCTTCTCACCCCAAGCTCTGGAAATGTTTCATAGCAGTAAAAATGATTCTTTATGGAATATTGACGAATTTAATGAAGCATTAGAGAACACAAGCAAACGAGTGGGTGAAATAAACGAATTAATTGGCTCAGGAGATTTCTTACAAGAAGAAATAAAAAAGAATAGTTTTCCAAACAAGGAAATTAAGTTGTTAGAGAAGATGTTCAGGGTGTAATTGTTGTATAAAAACTAATACTCAATCTTCTGATGGTAAACCGAAAATGTGATGACAGTACCCTTGCCCTCAGTGCTATCAATGTCAAAACTACCATCGTGAAGCTCTACAAGTCTTTTAGCAATCACCAGCCCAAGACCAACGCCCTGTTGCTCGTACATATCACGTTCGAATTGTTGATAGGCGCCAATATTATCAATTTGATACTTAGACATTCCACGACCCTCATCACTTATTTTAATCCACATCAAATCTCCTTCAAGCCAGGAATCAATGAGGATTGGGGTTTTAGATTCAGAAAATTTAAAAGCATTATCTACAACCTCGTCAATTACTTTGTGGAAACTTTCTGTGGACATCTCAATAAAAAGCTCATCCAACACATTGTCTACTTTCAGATCCTCATAGCGTTCAAATCTCATAGCAATGGTGCTAAGCAAGTCATAGAGCAAGGCTCCTGGTTCGTCGGTTTTCATAGTACGCAGTGAATCCCTTTGCTTAGGGCTTTGGGCAATTGACTCAATTCGGACATAGAGCAAGAAGTTTTCCGTTATCCTAAGAAGTCGGTCACAAGAAAGTGCAATGTCTTTTGTAAGTTCACGAACTTCATCTGGGTTGATTCCCTCGGCTCCGTCGCCCATTATTTTTGCCGAACCCTTGACTTGATTGATAACCGTTCTAAATTCGTGAGGAAGTGCATAATTTAGGTTTTTCCCAACTTCCTCCACTTTTCCTTGGATTTTCTTTTCTACGATTTTACCCTTCTTCCATTGAGAGTTGATTGCCGCCAGAAGTTCATCACGAGTGTAGGGCTTTACCAAAAAGTCATCAGCCCCCAACTCCATACCTTGACGCATGTTTTGCTTTTCAGTAAATGCGGTAAGGAAAATAAATGGTGTAGACATGGTTTTATCATTTTTGCGAATTTGTTTGATAACTCCATATCCGTCGAGATTTGGCATTGATATATCGCACAGGATTAAATCTGGCAAATGCTCAAATGCAGCATCGACTCCTTCGACGCCATCATTTGCAGTGATTACCTCATAACCCTCGAAACCCAAGAGAGTTGATGTACTCTCCAAAATAAACTCAGCATCGTCTACTACAAGTATTTTCTTCATATTAAATTATTACTATTTAAAATCCCTTTCAATCGAAATATACCTTTTGTTCTCATCATTTGGGTCGGCGACAATCCTTACAGAGTAAATTGATTTAGGCAACATCCCCGAAGCATTCTCAGCCCATTCAACAAGTTTAATCGAATGTGGTGAATACATACATTCGTCAAAACCAATATTTCCAAGCTCTTCTTTCTTTGTAATTCTGTAGAGATCAATGTGAAATATTGCAATTTCGCTATCGGGATTAAGACCACTGTAACGGTTCATAATGGTAAATGTCGGGCTTGTCACCAAATCCTCAACTTTAAAATACTGACATATTCCCTTAATAAACTCAGTTTTACCAGTCCCCAAATCACCAAAAAAAGCAACCACATCCCCAAGCTCCAATCTCTTAGCAAATTCCTTGCCAAGCTCGATTGTCTGTTGCTCGCTGGAACTAACAATTTTCTCTAGTAGCATTTTGTTTCTTCTTTTAAATAGTGTATTTTATTTTAGATGACGCTTTCGCACATCTGAACTTAGTCAAAGATAATGTATAATCCAAATTATTACCCTCTGAGCATTCAAGAATTCTCACTTAACCAGCGTTCGGCATCAATGGCGGCCGAGCATCCAGTACCTGCTGCAGTGACTGCTTGCCGGTAGGTATGGTCCATCACATCTCCGCAAGCAAAAACTCCTTCGATGTTCGTGTTGGTAGATTTTCCTTTAGTGATTATATAATTTTCTTTGTCAAGGTCAATTATTCCTTTAAATATTTTCGTGTTTGGGATATGCCCGATTGCAAGAAAAGCACCGCCTGCTTCGACTTCTCTAGTTTCGCCAGTGCTTGAATTTTTGAGACGAACACCAGTCAATTTTTTTATTCCTTTTTCCTCTGTCCCCAAGAATTCTTCAATGGTATGGTTTGCGATTATGTCAATTTTTGGATGCTTCTGAGCTCTTTCCAACATTATTTTTGAAGACCTAAACTTTTCGCTACGATTTATCAATGTCACATTTTCTGCAAAATTAGTGAGGTAAATAGCCTCTTCCATTGCCGAATCTCCGCCCCCGATTACCAATACATTTTTCTCACCACGAAAGAAGAAGCCGTCGCAAGTAGCACATGCCGAAATTCCCGCACCCCAATATTTTGTTTCACTTTCAGTCCCCAGAAGGCGGGCTGTCGCACCAGTCGAAATAATCACGGCATCGGCCGAGTATTCTTCTTTTTCCGACCACATTCTGAGAGGGCGCTCCGAAAAATCAACTTTATTAATCGTCTCGTAAATTGTTTTTGCTCCAAAACGAGTTGCTTGCACTCTGAACTGATCCATCATTTCCGGACCCAAAACTCCTTCTGGATAACCTGGGAAATTCTCCACATCTGTGGTAATTGTAAGTTGTCCGCCAGGTTGTTGCCCCTCGAATACTGCGGTTTCTAAATTTGCACGTGAGGTGTAAATGGCAGCCGTGAAGCCCGCCGGTCCTGAGCCGATAATTATTACTTTGAAATGTTTACTCATAGTTTTCCTTTATTATTATTATATTTTTATTTATTCCAAGTGAAACGAATTACACTCATCTTTCTTTTATTTATATTTTTTTATTCATATCCGTTTTTCCCGTCCCAATATTTTCCCAAAGCCTTAGCATTTCTTTTGAGTCCCTTTAGTTTTGCTCTTTTTAATGAAGTCCCATCTGTTAAACTGCGGTAGTAGGCCTCATCCATTTCTATCAATTCATCTATGTTCAACTCTTTGTTATCCCCTATAAATTCTGGTATCTCAGCGACTGATGTCCTGTGATTGTTCCATGGGCAGACTTCTTGGCAAATATCACATCCGAAAATCCTGCCACTTAAATTATTTTCAATATTCTCTGGAAAGAATTCAGATTTTGATTCAATAGTCCAATATGAAATACATTTTCTTGCATCCACTTGCTTTTGAGCTATAATCGCTCCGCTCGGGCAAGCGTCAATACACTTTGTGCATTTCCCACATCTATCCTTGTCAGGCAAATCAGACTCAAGATCCATAGTAGTCAATATAATAGACAAGAAAAAATACGAACCTCTCTTCCTATTAATAATTAAACTGTGTTTGCCCCT
Source organism: Bacteroidota bacterium (assembly GCA_024280675.1). GTDB lineage: Bacteria > Bacteroidota > Ignavibacteria > Kapaibacteriales > UBA2268 > JAJRPT01. The sequence goes on along the minus strand of JAJRPT010000109.1, from coordinate 11,404 downwards.
CCATCCAATTCCAGATTGTTCTGCCCAAGCCCTCTCCAAAATTGGAGCTGTATCGGTGTATGCCTTGAATTCATAATCTGGATAATCTTCTTTGAATCCAGCCAGCAATTTTTTCATTTTCTTGGAAAGGACTTTGTGATAATCTCCTCCCCAAGCATAACGTGCAACTTTGCCCAAGCCCACATCATTTTGATATTCTTCAGGTGAATAATAGGAAGCCGCAAGAACAATCACAGACTTACAGTTTTCTAGCAAAAGTCTTGGGTCACATCTTTTTTCTGGATTAATCTCCATCCACTTCATATCGGCATGATTTCCACTATCAAGCCAGTGCTTTAATCTCAGAAGTTCGGCATCCAAGCTCTGAGCTTTGGCAAGCCTCACCTCAAAAAAACCACTAGCCAAAGCACTTGAAACAATATCATCTTTTGCCAAATCAAGGTATGACTTCATTCAAATACCAATCTCGTATAAAGTAATCAAAGGCGAAATGTGAAGATAAGGAAAATATAGAAAATAATCAATCCTTTAACGCACCATGGGCTAGACCATCGATAATCTTATTCTGGAAAATAAGGAAAATGATAATAATCGGAACAGCCGAAAGTGACGCACCAGCCATTAAATGCCCCCAATCAATAGATTGTTTGCCCAAATAAAATGCCAAACCAACTGGCAATGTCCGAACCGATTCGTCGTTGGTGAAAATAAATGGGAAAAGAAACGAATTCCAATTAGCCAAGAAAATATAAATCCCTAAAACTGTGAGAATTGGTTTTGCCAGAGGTGCCACTATAGTGAACAGTATTCTAAACTCGCCGGCTCCATCAATTCGTGCAGCATCCTCAATATCAGGCGGAAGTGATTCTATGTATTGCCTCACAAGATAAATCCCAAAAGGAGAAACCAACCACGGAACAATCAATGCCCAATAAGTATTGAGCCAACCAAAAGCCACCATTTCCTGATACAATGGAATCATCACAACATGTGCTGGAATCATAAGCACTCCAACCACAGACATAAAGCAAAGAGCAATCAATCTGTTCTTACCTCTTGCCAGTGCATAACCAGCACTCAAACAAAAAAGTAAGTTCCCAGCCGTTACCACCACACCAACAACTAATGAATTTAGGAAATAAATATCAAAACGATCAGACCCTAGTAAGTCTATATAATTTTGAAGAGAAAAAATAAACCAATGTGTAGAACTAGGACTTCCACTCACAATGAGCGAGATGTAGAACATTATTAACAATGGAGCTAGCTGAACAAGTGCAACAATGGAAAGAAAAGAATATGTTCGGAATGACTTCACTAATTTATAGCATTAAAATAAAAAAAGCCAGCAACTGACTCAATTACCTCATCTTCTAGTTGCTTATAATATTTCACATTGTTTCCGTTGAAAATCATTGCAATGGCAAATCTTTCTCCGTCAAGCGAATTCACAAAGCCAGCCAAACCAGATACATTTCTGAGTGTACCTGTTTTGCCACGGAAATTTTCCTTAGACAAGCCCATCACCATTCTTCCTTTTAGAGTTCCATCATATCCTGCCACAGACAAAGTATTCTGGAAATCTTCACTAAAATTACTATGGTCGGCGGCCTCTAAAAGTAATGCAATACTTTCTGTTGTCAGTAGATTCCGGCGTGAAAGACCACTGCCGTCATTAATCTCACAAGATTCAAATGAGATTGAAAGAGAATCCAAAAGTCTGTAGAGTAAATCCGCAGAGCCAACTGCATTTTCTCCAGGGAATCTGTCGTTGTTTGCTCCGTTTATTTTATAAATATGCTCGGCAACGAAATTGTCAGATCTCTTGTTTGTTACCTTGATTAATTCTTTGAGCAATCTTTTGAACTCTGCAACTTTCAAAAGTTTTTTATCGTGGTCATAAAGAGGCAATTCACATCTTTCGACCTTTCCGCCAAACTTTATCCCATACTTCTTCAATATTTTTACTATCAAATTCCCAGACTTAGTCGATGCTTTTCGTGATACAGAAAAGGGAAGGATTGGTGCAAGATTCTGTACTCTGTCCCTGTCTCCACTGTAGTGAAAGCGATCATATTCTCCATCGAAATAGGATTGGTCAATTACCACATCGCCTTTAACCTCTTTGATTCCACGTTTTTTAATAAGTGAGAACAGTGTATCAAGCTCTTTTTTGTCAAAGAGTGCGTCACCGGTTCCAACAAAATAGAGATTGCCATCAATTATATTGTCGCTCAAATCGGTGTCATCGGCCCAAATTGTTGTTGCTAGCTCATGCTCAGAACCAAGTGAGGAAAATGCTAAATAGCTTGTAAATAATTTCGTAAGCGAGGCAGGTGTGAGAGCTTGTTTGAAATTTCTCTTATAAACAAATTCTTTTGAATCAAGCGAATAAAGAGCGATTGAAAACTGAGCCTTACCCATGCGTGCATATTTGAAAACTCTTGATATATCACGAGTTAGCTCTTTTCTGGAAGCCACACTATCGCTTGGCGAAAAATTGGAGAGGAAAGTCTCGCTCATTGCCTTTGAATAAATTTTACTGCTTTTGCCCAGAGTCTCGCCACCGCTGTTTTCGTTATTTTGTGCAAATAAGTCCCCATTTACTTGCCCAAACAAAACAAGCGAAGCCAGAAGAATAAGTCTTCTTAACATGATTTGTTCCTATTTTTTTATGCTGCTGAAGAGTAAAATTAAAAAAAATAAACTAATAAAAGAAATAATTTTGAAAAAAAATTAAACAAACAACTTAATTGCAAGCCATTGTTTTATGGCAATCATCAATTTATGTGAGCTCGACACTCTGATTTTTTCATCAAAAACATTATAATCATTCAACTCTATTTTCTCAAGCAAGCGGTAATAAATCTCATCCATTATTGCGGCAGCTATCATTTCTGGTCTGTCTGTCGAGGACAAAAAAGAGCGTGCCTTGTGGTAATAATCCCTTGCTCTTGCAAGCTCAAAGCTCATCAGTTGGATGAAGTTTTCATTGTACACATTATTTTTCAAATCCATTTCCGAGTAGCCAAATCTTTTCATATCCTCGGCGGGCAAATAAATATAGCCCCGTTCCATATCCCCCTTCACATCCCGCAATATATTTGTAAGCTGAAGTGCATAACCAAGGTTTATTGCATAATTTTTCGTTTCTTCGTGCTTGTAACCAAATATTTCAATACATGTCAGCCCGACAACCGATGCCACTTGATAGCAATACTGCTTCAGCTCATCAAATGTTTGGTATCGATTTCTTTTCAAATCCCCACGACACCCACCAATCAGCGTCATAAAATATTGTTTTGGCAATTCAAATCTTTCAATAGCACGGCTTAATTGTTCAAGCTCGTCTATATTATTATTATCAAAGAGTTGTGCCACTTTATTTTCCCAGAAATCTAATCTTTTCATTTTCTCTTCAATCACCGCTTCAGCATCATTTGGACTAGAATCGACGATATTGTCAATATAATCAAAGAGAACATAAATGGACGAGATTGCCAATCTTTTTTCCTTGGACAGAAAAGAGAATGAATACAGGAAATTTGATTTCTGAGTCTTGGGCGGGGTCACACCCTCAATCTCTGCTAAGATATTTGCTGTTAAGGTTTTCATTTGTTCTGCAAGATAGCAAACTTGGAATAATATTTTTCAAAATCTATAAAACAAGATCTCTGAGACTTCTATTAATCCAGCCAAAAAAGAATTTCCTATTTTTTTTATTCTTCTTGCAAATCGCCAAATACCTGTTAATTTTTTGTAGTGCAAATGAGTTAATAAAATTAATTTCTGGTATTGAGTTCAATTTTGCTAATGTCTTTTGACCAATGACTCCGTCGTGGGCAACTCCCAAAACCCTTTGAGCAAGAATAACGCTGGTTCTAACCCCTGTATTTACTGCAAAATCAAATATTGACTCTGCAATATTATGTTTTTCAATTTTGTCTGCTTTTAATTTATTCCAGAAATTTATTTTATAAAACAATTCTACGTCCTTACTTAGTTCAATATTTTCTTGAAGATTTTCTGGGAAGTCATTTTCATTTTTCATTCTTTGGATAATTTCCCAACCATCCCATTTGCTAAAATACTTTGTTGAGATTCCTTTGTAGGTTTCTCCTCCACCATCAGATGGGTCATCAGCCCAGCCTCCTTCATTTTCTAATAATTTACTGAGTGCCCTTTGGAAGTCTGCCATATTTCTGCCCTTATTAATTGTTTATAATTTTGAGAAGCGGCAATATAAAGCATGCGATTGCTTAGATAAACAAAAGCATTTTTAAATAATTTGTAAAATATAAAAAACCCTCTTTTACTAATAAAAGAGGGTTTTAAATAATAATAATAAATGTTGATTAAGAACTATTTTCTGATAGCATTCTCAGCAGACAGCTCAGCATTTTTTATTTCCTGCAACTCACTTGCTTGCTCGAATTGTAATTGAATTGTTCTTTCAATATTTCTTATAATTTGCTCAGAGCTTTCCCCAGCAGTACAAGTGTGTGACGAGCCGAAGGCAAGAACTAAGAAAGTAGTCGATAGTAGTAGCACCAATATTTTTTTCATAATCTCTTTCACTCCATTGGAATTAATAATAAATTGTTTTTAAGATTCTGTTTCTAGAATGTAAAACTCCTAAATCCAAAAAAAGTTTCATTAAAAAAAATATTTCTTAATCACACAAGGCAAATCACAATTTCGTTGCAACAGATTTCCCCTGCATAAACAATCCAAGATAATCACGGCTGCCAGCCTTGGAGTCAGTCCCGCTCATATTAAATCCACCAAAGCAGATGCGAACTGGTCATTAATTAACAAATTTACCAATCGAAATGTGGGTCAGAGGTAAAGAATCAATAAATTCAAAATCAGCCTTTTTTATAAGATTTCTTCTAAAATTAAAATAAGCACCTGATTTTTTGAAACCCTTTTTAATCATTTTATGTTTCTTACTTATCTGTTCAATTGTCAAATACCCGATAAACTGCGGTTCATCGTCAATCGTTTCAGTTAGTAAATAAAAATCAACTTTTGGCAAAACTATTGGTGCATCTATTGGCCAAATAATTGATGTTTGTATTTGATTTAAATGAGTATTCAAAAAGTAATCTATTTTGGGGATATATAAATCATCGCCAAATTCATTTATTAGTCCTTCAATTTTAAAATTATATACCCAAGAGTAATCACTTAAGTCTTTATCAAAATGTATCAGTTCAAATTCTTCAAAATGTTGGGTTATTACTTTCTTATTAGATTTTGACCAGCTTTTATATAAACTGCCCATTTTAGGTTGAATTAGAGATAGATCATCCTCCTGTGGGTTAATAACGAAAAGATTAAATCTCTTTATAAATTCATCTACAACTGGAAAAGCCTCTAGTCCAAAAAAGTCTGGCCTAAAATAATTTATATTGAAAGAAAGTTCAATTTCAGTAAAATTCTTTAATTTTAGTTCTGATAAATATTCTTCATCTTCTATTTTATCTTTTGCAAAACTGAAGTATACCTCTGTATTCTCATTTTCATAAAACCATTCCTCGTTCTTTTTAGAATATTGAATAATATCATTCAAATAATCAACAAAATCTTTATTTTGAAAACGACTGTTTTTTTCTTTATAAAAATATAAATCAAAACTCATTATTATACTCCGTAAATGAATATTTTACAAAATTTAAAAAAAACCTCAAACTTTCAAAAAGCATGAGGTTAAATATAAGCAATTCTTTTAAATAAGAACTAAAGCTTCGTTGCAACTGATTTCCCCTGCATAAACAATCCAAGATAATCACGGCTGCCAGCCTTGGAGTCAGTCCCGCTCATATTAAATCCACCAAAGGGATGCACGTCCACAAAAGCACCCGTGCATTTTCGGTTTAAATAAAGATTTCCACAATGAAGTTCATTACGACCACGCTCAAGTTTATCTTTATTGTCAGTCATAAGCGAGCCCGTCAGCCCGTAAATCGTAGAATTAAAAATCTCGACTGAATGATTGAAGCCTTTTGATTTGATAATTGCCAAGACTGGACCAAAAACTTCTTCTTTGGCAAGTGTATCGTTTTCGGACGCACATTCAATAATCGTCGGTTCAATAATCCAAGCATCTTCATTTTCATATCTATTTCCGCCAAGCAGAAGATTGCCTTCTTTTTTGCCAATTTTAATATAATTCAATATAGAATTCATTGCCGATTCATTTATCACAGCACCAACATTTTTGTCTTCGGCAGGATTTCCGATGGTCAATTTTTTTGTGCGTTCAATAATCATTGGAAGCAATTCATCATAAATCTTTTCATCAATAATCACCCGTGAACAAGCCGAACACTTCTGTCCCTGAAAGCCAAATGCTGCCGCCACAACTTGATCTGCGGCAAATTCCAAATCAGAAAACTCCCAATCAATAATCATCGCATCTTTGCCGCCCATCTCTGCCACCACACGCTTTAACCAAATTTGACCCGGGTTTGTTCGCCCTGCACGTTCGTAAATTCTTTTTCCAACGTCCACCGACCCGGTAAAAGATATAAACCTAGTTTTGGCATGATCGACCAGATAATCACCAGCCTCGGCACCAGAGGCAACAAGAAAATTAAACACACCATAGGGCAATCCAACTTCGTTCATAATATCAAAAAATAAACGAGCCATCATCGGCGTGTCCGAAGATGGTTTAAGCACTACCGTATTGCCAGAAACAATGGCTGCGGTCGTCATCCCAACCGTAATTGCAAATGGGAAATTCCAAGGCGGAATCACAACTCCAATCCCCAACGGGATATAGAAATATTCATTTTTTTCGCCTTCTATCCCAGTGAGATCTTGATTTTTGGAATAACGAATTGCCTCACGCGCATAAAATTCCAAGAAATCAATCGCCTCACAAGTGTCGGCATCAGCTTCGGAATAGTTCTTTCCAGATTCGGAAATCATCCAAGCATTTATTTCATATCGGCGTGCTTTAATAATTTCGGATGCTTTCAAAAAATATTGAGCACGCTCTTGTGCTGGGACATTTTTCCAAGTTTGAAATGCTTTGTCGGCTGATTGAATGGCACTCTCGGCATCATTTGCACCAGATTTTTGGAATGTCCCAATCAGGATGTTCTTGTCTTGAGGGCTGTAAGACTTTGTTTTCTTTTCAGTAGAAAATTCTTCGCCAGCAATATTATTTGTATATTCTTTGCCAAACTGTACTTTCACTTTTTCTATGGCTTCTCTTTGGGCATTTTGATGCTTAGCCATTGAGAAATCATAGGGAAATTCTATTTTAAATGGAGTCATTTTATTACCTTTGATACATTAAGATTATTATTTTGATTAATGAAGCAACAAAAATAAGAAAATATTTTAATCAAAAATGATTATGTTTAGAAATTGGAATCTTATCACTAATTAAAATCTCTTTTAAAACAAGGCATGGTATTTGCCGAATAGAGAATGCTTAATAATATAAAAAATACGTTGGTAAAATGTTTAGAGCTATAAAAAGTTGGTTTAAATCGATTGACACATTCGAGGTGAGTGCGATAATATTTATTTTCCTAGGTATAGGCGTAATTGCTCTTGCATTCATAATTGGAAAATGGAATAACATTACATTCATGGGCGGAACGGGTCATATACTGGATTATTCGGAGTTTGTTGGCTCACTAATTGGTTCATTTTGGGCACTTGCTGGAGTTCTACTCTTTTATGCGTCTCTGACTTCTCAAAAATCTGAGCTAGAGGCACAAAGAGGTCTGCTCGTAAAACAAATCAACGAAGTTGTCGCCCAAACAAAAGAGTTCCGAATCCAAAATGAGATGAACAAAAAGCAAAAGAACGAAGATACTTTCTTCCAACTCCTGAGATTCCACAATGAAATAATTTCAGCAATCACACTCGATGTAAACGAAATGGACTTTGCAACTGGCAAGAATGTTGCCAAAACAATCTCTGGACGGAAGACATTTGTTGAATACTATGACATCTACAAGCGTTTCTTCCAAGAGGCATCCGAGATGATGCCCATCCATTCCAAGCAAGGGCTTGCTAAACTATTCGACAAGTCCTACAGTAGTTTTTACGCAGAATACCAGTCTGAGCTTGGTCATTATTTTAGAAACTTATTCAATATAATTAAGTATATAAACTCGCTCGAAGACGAAGACCAAGCAGTTTTCCTTAGATTACTTTACGCTCAACTCTCAAATTACGAACTGACCATGCTATTTTTCCATTGCTTGCGTTCCACAGAATATGAATATAAGACATTGGTAGAAGAGAATACTCTACTTGACTCGGTTCCAAAAGATGAGGTAACTTCGATGGCTCACGTGCTTTTTGATTCCAAGGCATTTGGCAAGAGCGGATTTGGTTCTGGAGAAGATTTCGAAGAAAAGAACGCACATCATACCGAGGGTTTTGCAACAAGTCAAGGAGATGATTCTACAAGCAAATCTGAATTTGGCTCATTTGATGATATTCTTGGACGACTGAAAAAAGTAGATAATTCTGAGAATGAAGAAGTGAAAGAAGATTTTGTGATTGAAGATAATGACGACGGGGGGGGGCTTGACCTAGCTTCTTTCTTTGATGAAGAAAATGATTTAGATACAGATAAAGCAGATGAAATTATTGATGAAATAACTATCAAAAAGCAAGAAAACGAAGCCTCCGAGGAAATGACATTGAATGATTTCTTCTCAGAAGAGGACACAGAAAGTTCAAATGATGGTAATGAGAATCTAGATCTTGATTCCTTAAAAAGTAAAGTAGAGAGTTTCGGACAAAATGTTGAAAGGAAAAAGCTAAAAGATGAACTAGAAAAGAAAATGCAGACAGATGAAGAATACGAAAAAATGAAAGCACAGCTGAGTGGCATGTCTGAGACCGAGAGTATAATTATTGATGAGGCAGAAGAGTTAGAAAATATTATAGAGTTCGAAGCAGAAAAGCCCAACCTTGCTAAAGAAACATCAGTAAAACGCCGATTAAAAGTAAAAGTACGTAACGACGATAAAAAAGGAAACACTCCATCTGGCAAAGGGTTTCTATCGAAAATGTGATTGGCAAGCATTCCTGCTTTTCCTTTGTCGTTAAATTAGGTTTTCACTGACCTTGTTAATATTTAAAAATATATTATTCAAAAGAGTGTTATATTTGGCATTATAAAATGCTAACTTTTTATGATTTAAATTTTTTAGAATGGCTGTAATTGACGCAATAAAAAAAAATCAGGATCTGGCTTCTCTTCCCCATATTGCTGGGAAAGTTCTGAAAATGATTCAGACCAGAAATACTGATCTTAACCAAATAGCCAAGCTAATTGAGTCTGACCCAGTACTCACAATGAAACTTTTGAGAGTAGCGAACTCTCCTATTTTTGCCCAAAAGAGTGAAATTCGCTCAATGCAGCACGCACTCATGTTGCTCGGAATGAAAAGAATTTCCAACATCGTCCTTTCAGTTTCCATTTACTCTAAGTTTTTTGCCAATACCCACAAGCACGCCGCACAACTAATGGAGGTCTTCTTTGCTCACTCCTATGCCACCGCGCTGCTATCGAAAACCATATCGCAAATCTTCAGGAAACAATTCGATGACAACGAGTATGTGGGCGGTTTGCTCCATGATATTGGTAAGATGGTCATGTTGCAAGTTCACCCAAAAGAATACTCTCTTGTTCGGCAACTAATCAAGCAAGAAGGACTCAATGAACTCTCGGCCGAAAAAGAAATCTTTGGCGAAAACCACGTAGAAGTAGGACTGCAACTTGCCTTTATGTGGAAACTACCAGAGGAAATCCACAGAATTATTGCATTTTATAAATTCCCTCAACAATGTGACCAAATGGTCGACCTAGTATCAATCGTTGGGCTTTCGGATGAATTCGCAAGAGAAAGAGCAGGGCTACTTGCACTCGACCGACCGCTCACTAGCTCCGAATCCACATTCCCCTATGCCAATTCTCAATCCTGGCGAGTCCTAGTTGAACAAATGCCCGAACTTAAAAAAATCAACATTGGAAAACTAACCAAACACCTAGACCAGGTCCTCAAAAAAGCCCCAGAATCCATGGAAATGCTCCAATAGCTCACAGCCGTGGCCACATTGTGGCCACATTGTGGCTTTTTAATGCGAAGAATTCTCTTTTTGTACCGCTCCTCCTAAATAAAAAAATAGTGAGAGTTTACTTTAAAAATTAATTTCTTAAATTGTGGAATGACATTAAGTAAAGAAGAACACATACTACATTGGGTAAAGCAAGCCAATAGGGACTGGGAAACAGTAAAAGCATTATTTGAATCGAAACAATATATGTTTAGCCTATTTGTCTGTCATTTGGTAATTGAAAAGTTATTAAAAGCGAATTGGGTATTGGATAATGAGGAAAATATTCCTCCGATGACTCATAATTTAGAAAACTTAGCTAACCAAACTGAATTAGACCTATCAAACGCTGATGTAGATTTTATAAGAGTTATAAGTGCGTGGAATATTGAGTGGCGATATCAAGATTATTATTAATTATGGGAAGAAAAATGGACAAAAGTAAAATGTTAAGATTGCTTCTTGGGGAATCAATTTTTTTATTTGGAATGATACAAGGTAGTGTTGCCGCTTATTTATCTTGTTCAAACCTTTCATTTTTTGATAATTTTCTTAATTTGGATAGTTTTACAATTGCATTTACAGTTGTCACCCTCGTTGGATCTATGAAATATTTATTTATTAATTCCTATTTTAAGAGGGTAGGAGAACTAGAAAATTCACTTGAGACTAATGCCTAACAAACCCCAAGCCCCAAGCCCAGAACTTGGGGCTGATTTTTTTAAACATTCAAAAAATAAATGCCGGTCTGTGATCCTTCCAAAGCTCACGAATTTCGGGTGGCGGGCCAAGGAACTTGTCGGTGAAGCGGTCGAGTTCGTCCTTAGTCTCGGCAGAAAGCAACTCGGAGGCGGTCAGTATTGCTTCTTCGGAAATCATGTATGGCATCAGTGAGAAAAGCATTCGCTTAAATATTTTAGAAAATGTAATATTTTTTTGTTTCGTAATAAAATTTGTATATTGTAATAACTGTTTAACAAAAATGAAGAATATTATATAAGAAAGTGTGATAAATAAATATTAGTAAGCGTTGTCTTGCTACGTTCTATCCTTAAATTCGACTAAATTTATAGAAATAAGAATGATAGTAAAGTCACGCTCCGGGTAATCGGGGCGTTTTCTTTTTGTCTCTTATTTCGGGTCTTTTAGTCGAAACCTAAGGGTAGGGCAGATTTGGAAATGCCCTTTTTCACTAATTATAGGAGCTGAAAATGAACCGTTCACCATAAAAAAAGCTATGATAATAAAAACACTATCACAGCTCTTTAGCAAAAAGATTATGAGTCTTTGTGCCAGTAAAGAG
>JAJRPT010000108.1 GCA_024280675.1 Bacteroidota bacterium | reverse complement strand
GGGTAATCTGGGTCAAAGAGTTCAATGTGTAGCGGACGCATCTTCGGACGAGATGAGTCTGTGAAATCTCTAATTTCCTCTTTAATATTGGCTTGCACTTCCGATCCTGTGAAAAGCAGTCTGCTCAAGTAGGGCAAATCTGTTACCATCCTGTTTTCATTCGATGTAAGGTTTGGCATCTTGAGACCAGGGATTCTATTGTCTGGGAAAATTGGCATTGACATTGTCAGAAATTTACTGTTACTTCCTGGGTACACAAGATTTGCAATAGATGGTGATTTGTCCGATACCTCTGGACCAAGAGTGTAAATATTGTCTAGCTCATATCCATAAGTTTCAATCTGAAATTGACCAACACTAGCCTTGGCATCAAACTGTATCATTCCACGGAAAAATGGAGGATCATCAGGTTCTGTTTCGTTAAGATTAAATGTTGGCACCGAGGTATTTACTTGGGCAAAGACAGACACCTTGCCATTATTAGAATAAGCAAACACGGGCTTAATAGATGCTGAATAATTTGGTGCAAATGCCCGCATATCAATGGCTATTCTTTTTGTAATCTCGGGTCGTTCGCTTTGGGGATTGTATCTGGCAAGGTAGGCCACAGCAAGTGTATCTGCTCTGCTGCTTGTTGTACTCTTTACTCTGGAGTGCTCAACTGTTTCTAGCCCAAGCCAAACTTGTCTGCCAGTTTCTTCGGTCAGCTCGCTTCTGCTTGTATCAAAAAGCACAGAAATATTTTTAACATAAGGAAAACCCTCGCCCCAAAGTTCCAAAGAGCGACTGACTTTACCACTACCATCGACAATGACAATACTATCTTCAACCATCGCCACCATTTCATTTGGACCATAGGCAAATGTAGATCTCAATTTTGGATTGAGAATAATATTGCCAACAAGCGGAACAACATCGCCAAAAATGGCTCTTGTTGACCATTTGACAGTCATTGAGTCGATTCTCTGCTCGGCCGAACTCTTTAGGACATGCTTAGTGGCTTGCGGGTTACCATCGGGGTAGAGCCAGTTGGCAGTGCTTGCCACTTGAGCATGAATTGGACTATAAAGCATTGATATAAATAGGAATAAATATATTCCGCACAGCAAAATACTGAATCTTCGTGGGATTATTTTCTTTATGTCAAAATGATTGATAATCATTATTTTTTATTTAGTGAAGTCTATTGCTTTTAAGTTCCATAGCAGAAAATGTGCCAAAATTATATTTTCTTATGCTATATTTGTCAAAATAAAAACTCACCTCTTCTAAATAAAGAAAAAGTCTAGCAATGCAGTTTGTTCAATATTTTGGTAGGAAAGTAATTAGCTTTACCCAAAAATTTGGATCGCTTATAATTCTTAGTGGACAAATATTCAGATATGTTCCAAGAATTTATAAAGATAGAAAGCTGGTACTTGAGCAGATGGCAATAGTTGGTGCCGATTCTTTGCCCTTAGTCTTGCTCATAGGTTCGTTCACAGGTGCGATTGCAGCACTTCAAGCAACAAACCTTTTCGATAAATTTAATATGATTAATGTTGCTACTCCATTTCTAGGCTCTTCGATTGCAACGGTTATTTTCACCGAACTCACTCCTGTTCTGACTGCACTTGTGATTGCAGGGCGGGTTGGCGGAGCTATCGCTGCCCAAATCGGGACTATGAAAGTGACCGAACAACTCGACGCACTCGAAATGATGGCAATCGATAGAATTAGATTCTTGGCAATGCCTAGGGTGATTGCAGCACTTGTGATGATGCCTTTGCTTGTTGTGTTTTCGGATATTGTGGCAATTCTTGGTGGTTTCTTGCTCACCCATTTCAAATTTGGATTCTCGGCAAATACTTTTTTCGGATCAATGATTACTTTTTTTTCGACCCATGATGTGTTTATCGGAATATTTAAATCATTTGTCTTCGGAGGAACTACCGCTATAATTGGTGTGCATACTGGATTTGCCACCCAAGGAGGTGCAGAGGGAGTGGGCCGTTCCACCGTCAAATCTTTTACACTCAGTGCTTCTTGCATTTTGATACTTGACGCAATTTTTGGATATATTTTATAATTGTTTCATTTCTTCATAATTATTCGTATATTGTGTACCTATGGTACAAAAGTTTAAGGAATATATATTCTATGGCATTAAAAGATAACTACACAGATTCCGAATGGGCAAAATTAGAAAACTCAGCTTTTTGGGTTTTCAACTCCGTGGCTGCCGCCGACGGGGTGATTGACAAAAGAGAAGTTAAAGCATTCAAAAGAGTATTGCAGAATTTTTCTGAGTTTGGAAACGACCTAACTCGTGAGGTATTAAGCTCTGCGGGGCTAAATTTCCAAGAGGACAGTGAGTATGACTTGTCTAAGCTGGAAAGTGCTTTGAACGAAGTCGCTAGAATTTTAGAAGAAAAAGCAGGGAAAGAAAATTGTTTGATTTTCAAAAAAACTCTCATCGCAATTGGAATTCATGTTGGCAACAGCTCTGGGGCTATCTTCTCTTCCAAATTTTCAGACGAAGAGGTTGATGCTCTAAAAGAAGTCGGTACTCTGCTAAGGGTAAGCGAAGCAGAACTAGCCATCTCGCCCAGTATTAAAGATATTATTAAGGGTATAAAAAACTAAGGAGTTCGTTCCAATGATTCGACAACAAGATTTTTTTGATCAAGACGAGTGGCAAACCGCTCAGTTTGCTCTGATGTGGGTTTTTAGAGGAATAGCAGGGGCAGATGGGAAAATTGATAAGAATGAACAAGACGCACTCACCAAAGTAGTTTCCTCATACAATAAATTTGACAATGCTTTTCTAAAAGAAATTCTCAAATCACTTGAGCAAAATCCAGGGATTATCTTTCGTAATTCAATTAATGATTCTCGTGATTACAAAACTGGATTGCAAGAAGTAGCAAATCTTCTGGACGAGAAAATTTCGTTTGGCGATGCCATTTTGTTTAAGAAAGTGCTAATCAGCATTGGCGTTTATGTGGCAAATGCTTCGGGAGATAAAACTCAAACAAATAATATCTCAGAAGAGGAAATCCAAACCCTTTCAAAACTTGCAAAGTATTTGAATATCAATATGTCAGAACTAAAAAATCCTCCATCTATTCAAGAGATTCTGGTGAATTTTGGATAAGAACCAGTAAGAACTAATAATAACATTGATCGCAACAAGTTCAAAAAAGAAAGCTCTGAATTAATTATCTCAGAGCTTTTCTATTATATTGTCAAATAATTAAATAATTATTTATTGATTAAATTCTGGCAACATACCGCCTGGCATACTCAAATCAATAATTTCTACCATTTCTATTTCCCATTTTAATGCGGAGTTTGGAGGGATTACAGGCTTGGATCCAAACTCACGAAAGGCAAGACTGTCTGGCATGTGAATTATGAAATGAGATCCTTTACGCATCATCAAAAATGCTTCTGTGAACCCTGGGAACATCTGAGCAACAGGATACTCCATTAATTGACCCATCTTTTCTGTGTCTTCAAACTGATTGCCGTTTGGCAGCCAGCCCTTTAGATTAATTTTTACCAAGTCAGTTATTTTTACTTTTTCCCCGCTACCCTCTTTCAATATTTCATACTGAAGACCAGTTTTTGTGACCGTAACTCCTTCTCTTTTACTATTTTCTTCCAAGAATTTAGGCGAAAGAGTTTTAAAAACAATACCAAGACTATCGAATATTTTTTTTGTTTGCAAAGTCTTAGCATCCGACCTTAGCTGCATTACTTCGCTAAACCTCTTTTTTACCACATCAATTTCCTTTTCGCTGTAGAGTGACTCTTCTCCATTTCTTGCGTCACTAACGCCTTGAAGAAAATAATCTATGTCAAAAGGAAGTGAATCCTGTTGCGTGCTTAGAATGTACTCATAACCCATTGAATAGGATATTGTTTTGCCAAAATCCATGTCTTTTTCAATCGGCTTTTCTTTGCCTTGGCACGAAAGCAGTGCCAATATGGAAATAACTCCAATAGCCAACAATTTTATATTTACAAACATTTTATTTCTCCCTAAAGAATAAATTTACTTAAATCTGTGCTTTTCACTATTTCATCTAATGTATTTCTTACGTTCTTACCATCAATCATTATTTTATTATTTTTCAAATTATCAGGTGCGTCAAAGAGATACTCCTCCAGAAGGGTGGTGAGTATCGTATGTAAACGTCTGGCACCAATATTTGTTACTTCTTCGTTTACGGTGGCCGCAAGAGATGCAATTTCTCGAATCCCTGACTCATCAAAATTCAGTTCGACATTTTCTGTTGCCATAATTGCTTTGTATTGTTTAATCAAAGCATTTTCTGGAACTGTCAATATTTTTATAAAATCATCTTCACTAAGAGAATCCAGCTCCACACGAATTGGGAAACGACCCTGAAGCTCTGGTATCAAATCGCTCGGCTTTGAGACATGAAATGCACCCGAGGCGATAAATAAGATATGGTCTGTATCGACAGTGCCATGTTTGGTATTGACACTCGAGCCCTCAACGATTGGCAACAAATCCCGCTGAACTCCCTCACGAGAGACTTCGCCCGAGCCTTGAGACGCACTCTTGGAGGCAATCTTGTCAATTTCATCAACGAATACAATCCCAGATTTTTCTGTTCTAGAAATTGCGTCTTTTATCACCGCTTCTTTATCGATAAGTTTTTCAGCTTCTTCTTTTTCCAAAATCAAAATAGCGTCAGAGATTTTCATCTTACGTTTCTTTTTCTTTTTCGGCATGATGTTTCCCATCAAATCAGAAATATTCATGCCCATCTCATCGAGTCCCATTGGTCCAAGAATCTGCATATTGGGACCTCCTGAACTAAGTAGCTCAAGCTCTATTTCACGCTCGTCAAGAGTTCCATTTTGGAGCATCTTTCTAAATGTTTCTCTTGTGCCAGCATTTTCCAGTTCTTCATCATTTTGAGACAACTCCGTCCCAAATTCACTCGAAACAGAAATATTCGACTCTTTTTGTACAGGTGGAATTAAAATATCCAATATAATATTTTCGGCATTTTCTTTTGCTTGGGCTTGTTTTGTTTCCATTTGCTCTTCTGTCACCATGGCAACAGCCTTGTCGGTCAGATCACGAATCATCGACTCGACATCTCGTCCCACATAGCCCACTTCTGTGAATTTTGTTGCCTCCACTTTCACAAATGGTGCTCCAGACAAACGTGCCAAACGTCTGGCGATTTCGGTCTTCCCGACTCCGGTGGGACCTATCAAAATAATATTGTTCGGCATGATTTCGTCTTGGAGCGAACCCGTCACTTTTTGCCTTCTCCAACGATTCCTGAGTGCGATTGCCACAGCTTTTTTCGCCGCCCTCTGCCCAATAATATATTTGTCTAATTCGGTCACAATCTGAGCTGGTGTCAGATATTGACCGCTTATCACTAATTTTTCTTTGTCCATTTCTTCTTTTCTTTGTCCAATTTCTGTTTTCTAATTTTAAACTACAACTCCAACACATTAATGTTCGTGTTGGAATAAATACAAATCTCACCCGCAATATTGAGTGACTTTTCAACTATCTCACGAGCCGATAAATCAGTATTTTGCATCAGTGCACGCCCGGCCGATTGTGCGTAAGGTCCACCAGATCCAATAGCCAGCACGTTGTCATCGGCCTCAATCACATCGCCAGTACCAGAAAGCAGCAAGCCTTGGCTTTTGTCCATCACTATCATCATCGCCTCAAGTCTACGCAAATAGCGGTCGGTTCGCCAGTCCTTTGCCATCTCAATAGCCGAACGCTCTAACTTGCCACCGTAAGCCTCTAGCTTCTCTTCGAAACGCTGCATGAGCGTAAAAGCGTCGGCTGTTGCTCCTGCAAAACCCACCATCACCTTGTCGGAGAAAAGTTTCCTCACTTTTTTTGTGCCATGCTTCATCACCGTATTGCCAAGTGTTACCTGACCATCTGAGCCAAGTGCTACCTTCCCATCTCGAATTATTACAAGTACGGTGGTAGATCTTATCTTGTTTTTTGGATTTTTTTTCATATTTTAAAAAATTAATTTTATTGAAGCTAAAAGCGTGGTATTTTTGCTTTCCGAACAAGTGCAAGACGGCAATTTAATTAATTAATTGTGATTATCAAATTAATCAGTTTACAATCTTATCTAACTAAGGTTCCTGAAGCACTTTTTTGTTAGAAAACTTGTCAAAATTATTTGGCAACTAATTTTACACGATAAATCAATTCTTATTATATTAAAAGTGGAGTAAACATGTCATTATTAAAAGAAAAATTAGCGAAGAAGCTTCCCATAGAAGTTGCTGAAATAAAAGAATTCCTAAAGGCAAATGGAAAAACTGTTGTCTCTGAGGTAACAATCGCTCAAGCCTATGGTGGAATGAGAGGAGTCAAAGGGCTTGTTTGTGATACCTCGGTTGTGCCACCAGACAAAGGTCTAATAATTCGTGGATATGAATTAAATGATGTGATTGACCGTAGCCCAGAGGAGCTTTTCTTCTTGCTGCTCACTGGTGAGCTTCCAAATGATGAAGAAAAAGCTGACTTGAGCAATGAACTTTGGGCAAGAGGAACTGTACCAGATTATGTTTGGGCAGTAATTGAGGCAATGCCTTCAGATTCTCATCCAATGGCAATGTTCAACACTGCAATTCTAGTGATGCAGAAAGAATCCAAATTCTCAGCCCAATATGCAAAAGGAATGGCAAAAGATAAATATTGGGAATATATGTTGGAGGATTCTTTAGATATTATTGCAAAACTCCCGGCCATTGCTGCTTTTATCTACCGGAAGCGATTCGGCAAAGGAGAAAGAATTGAAGCAAATAAAGATTACGACTGGTCGAAGAATTATGTCCACATGATGGGGCTCGATGACACGAACGATAAATTCTCAAATCTTATGCGGGTTTATTTGACAGCCCACACAGATCACGAAGGCGGGAACGCTTCTGCATTCTCGGCGGCAACAATCAACTCCACTTTGTCGGATATGTATTATACAATTTCTGGTGGACTTAACGCTCTGGCGGGTCCACTTCACGGGCTTGCTAATCAAGAATGCCTGAAATGGGTGCTTGAGACGATGGAGAAGTTTGGTGGCGTTCCGACCGAGGAACAAATCGAAAAATACGCTTGGGAAACCCTCAACGCAGGCAAAGTAATCCCAGGTTACGGTCATGCGGTGCTTCGTGTTGTCGATCCTCGCTTCACCGCCTTTCATAACTACGGCAAGGAGCATTGCATGGATTCCCCTGTTTTCCAAACGGTGGACAAGGTGTTCACGGTGGTGCCAAAAGTCTTGGGGCAAATTAAAAAAATATCCAACCCATGGCCGAACGTGGACGCTGGCTCGGGTGCATTGCTCTACACTTATGGACTGAAAGAATTTAGCTATTACACAGTATTATTTTCTGTCAGTCGCTCAATCGGAATTGCAGCACAATCAATCATTGCCCGAGCTTATGGTTTGCCACTCACACGACCGAAGTCACTTCCGACGTTTAGATTCAAAGAAATTGCTGGAGTGTAAATATTTGCAAAATGAGTATTAAATGTTGGCCTCAGCTTTTTTGGAGCTGTGGCTTTCTTTTCTTTTTCAAAGCCCGCAATGTGGGCGGGCTTATGGTTTGCCACTCACACGACCGAAGTTACTCCCAACGTTTAGGTTCAAAGAATTGGCTGGGGTGTAAATATTTGCAAAATGAACATTAAATGTTGGTCTCAGCTTTTTTGGAGCTGTGGCTTTCTTTTCTTTTTCAAGACCCACAATGTGGGCGGGCTTATGGTTTGCCACTCACACGACCGAAGTCACTTCCGACGTTTAGATTCAAAGAAATTGCTGGAGTGTAAATATTTGCAAAATGAGTATTAAATGTTGGCCTCAGCTTTTTTGGAGCTG
>JAJRPT010000107.1 GCA_024280675.1 Bacteroidota bacterium | reverse complement strand
GGCAATCTCTAAAAACATCCTTCATTTTAAAATTCAAAGTGTGTCAATCCCCAATCTTCAAACTCAAATTTTGACATAATGTTTGTCTTTTGAATATAATAATATTAATTTCGTACAAATTACGAAGGACAGCATAAATGATTGTAAAAAAATTTGGTGGAACTTCTGTGGGGGACGCAGATAGGATTCGTTCACTTGCAAATATTATCGGTTCATCCGATGACAAAACACTGCTTGTAGTATCGGCTTTTGGCAAAAACACCGACACCCTTGCCTCATTGATTGAAAATTTGCAACATCACGATATTTTATTTGCAAGAAATGATTTAAAGAAATTCAACACCTCTCACAAAGAAATAATCAACTCACTTGATTTGGGCGAACCGAGTTTGTCCATTCTCAGAAAAGAGATTCACAAGCTCAACTCCATCATCGAATCGGTGAGCAAAGAAATTGAGCTAAGCGACAACCAAAAAGACTCAATCTACAGTACGGGCGAAATCTTGTCTTCTAAAATTATATATGAGGCATTAAAACAAAACAACTTGGACGTGGTCTATGTTTCTGCCTCAAAAGTAATTTGCACAAATTCTTCCCATACCAAAGCCGAGGTAAACTTTGACGTAACAGAAGTCATGCTCAAGTCTACTTTACTACCATTATTTGAGCGACATCAGATTATTGTCATGGGCGGATACTATGGAGCAGATGTAAACGGTGCCCTCACTACAATCGGACGTGGAGGATCTGATTACACTGCATCAATCGTGGCAAACTTACTTGGTGCCGAACGTGTGGAAATTTGGACAGATGTCGATGGCATAATGACCATAGACCCAAAGATTAACAAGAATGCAAGAAGAATACTTCGCCTTTCTTACAATGAAGCATCAGAGCTTGCCTATTTTGGTGCGCGAGTATTACATCCCAAGACCATCGGCCCGGCAATAAGAGCAAATATTCCTGTACTCGTAAAAAACTCTTTCAACCCATCCAACCGTGGCACATTAATAAGCAAGCAAAACGAAGAACGGCAGATGATAAAAGCTCTATCATATTGGGAGGGTGTTACTGTGATAAACATTAGGAGCAACAGAATGTTGGGAGCTTATGGTTTTCTTTCCCAAGTATTTGATGTATTCAAGACCTACGAAACCTCAGTTGATTTGATTGCAACATCGGAGGTCAGTATTTCTTTAACTATCGACAACACCAGACATTTAACCAGAATATTGCAAGAGCTTGAGAAGTTTTCCAACACTTCGATTCATCTCAACCACGCAATAATTTCTGCCATTGGCAACGGTATCAAGAAAACATCTGGCATTGCATCTCGTTTTTTTGGCAAGCTCAAAGAAATCAATATTTCAATGGTTTCGATTGGAGCATCCGAGGTCAATCTTTCGGTCGTAATTCACGAGGGCGACACAGAAAAGGCATTAAATCTTTTACACGAAGAATTCTTCTCTGGCGAGCTGGACGAAGAAGTTTTTTCAAATTGATTGTAATTACAATTAAACTTATATTTAATGACCAAATTAATCTCAAATAATGCAATTAGTCGGCGAAAACATTGGGTGAATATCATTCAAAGTTTAAGTGGAAATTTTGAAATTAATGCTGAAAACATTGATAATGATTTGGGCGAAGAGATTAAAAAATATGGTGTAGAACCACTTATTAACCATCTTAGATTATGTGGAAATATTCCTGAACTTTACAAGCATGATTCTAGTGAAGAAAAGCTGTACTCAAAATACACAGACAGTATTCTATCATATGCTTATCAGTCAATTGGATTAAAAAGCATCGTATTAACTGAAAGGGCTGATTTTGCCGATGTAGACGTATTTGCCAGGGATTATAGTTTTGTTGCAGATGCTAAAGCATTCAGATTAAGCCGAACAGCAAAAAACCAAAAGGATTTTAAAGTACAAGCTCTTGATGGTTGGAAACACGGTAAACTTTATGCTATGGTTGTTTGTCCAATTTATCAGCTCCCAAATCGTTCATCCCAAATATATCAGCAAGCATCTGTAAGAAATGTTTGTATATTTACATATTCTCATTTATCACTTTTGGTAAATTATGCCGTTTTGGAGAGTAAAGCAAAATCAGAAGAGCTTTTACATGAAATTTTCAAAACTGTTCCTGCATTGAATCCATCAAAAAGTGCTGTAGATTATTGGTTAGCAATAAATAAGACTATGTTAAACTTTGCTCCTTTAATAACTGATTTGTGGCAAGAAGAAAAAAAGGCATCACTTGAGTCCATTAGAATTTCCAAAGAAGAAGCACTGACTTTCTTGTCTGAAGAAAGAGCAAAAATAATGAGAATGACTCACAAAGAGGCTATTAACGAGTTGATAAATATTAGTAGAATCGAAAACAAAATTAAAATAATTAAATCGATTTCAGATAATGGATTATTTGCAGTAAAATAAAAAGATTATGATTGACTACATTGACCAAATTATTGAAGGGAATTGCATTGAAGTTATGAAAAACTTTGATTCTAACTCCATTGACTTAACACTAAGCTCGCCTCCTTATGATAATTTAAGAGCGTATAAGGGTTATGTTTTTCCATTTAAAGAAATTGCACAAGAATTATATAGAGTTACAAAAGAAGGTGGCGTAGTTGTCTGGATTGTAAATGATGCTACAATCAAAGGAAGTGAAACTGGAACTAGTTTTGAACAAGCATTATATTTCAAAGAAATAGGATTCAACCTTCATGACACAATGATATTTCAAAAGAAAAATCCAATCCCTCAAATTTACCGGAAAAGATATAACAATATTTTTGAATACATGTTTGTCTTTAGCAAAGGTGTAGTTAAAACCCATAATCCAATTATGGTTGATTGCCTGCACGCTGGCTTACAGTTAAATGGAACTACCTACAAAAATTATTCAAAAGGTGAACAGAAGCGTGAGAAATTAGCCAGTCCAGTTAAAAAAGAGAAAATAAAAGGAAACATTTGGGAATATGTTGTAGGAAAAAAAGCAGAGGATCAAGAAGCTAAAGAACACCCCGCTCCATTTCCTTGTGCCCTTGCAAGGGATCATATTCTCTCGTGGACAAATGAAGGCGACATTGTACTTGACCCCTTATCAGGAAGTGGAACTACTTGTAAATCTGCCATTCAGCTAAAAAGAAAATACATTGGTATAGATATAAGTTCTGAATATTGCGAAATAGCAAGAAAACGTATCAAACAACATGAAATGCAAGCTACTTTGGATTTTGCATAATATAAACATTCAAAACACTAGAAAACAACAATGAACACAATCGGCGAAATAGGCATTAAAGAACTGGCGAGCGAGTATGGGACTCCGCTTTATGTTTATGACGAGCAGAAACTCACTGCCAATTATCACAGGCTAAAATCTGCTCTGGACAAATATTATACTCGCAACAGCATTCACTTTGCAACAAAATCAAACAACAATATCGAAGTTCTAAAATCATTTAAAAAAGCTGGTTCGAGGGTTGAGGCAAGCTCTCCAATGGAGATTCTCATTGCCGAGGCTGCTGGATTCTCAGGCGATGATATTTTCTACAATGGAAATTACGAAAGCGTTGAAGATTTCGAATTTATCTCTTCGAGAAGCTCAATGAAAATTAATCTTGATGACATTTCCTCTTTTGATCGTCTTTTCAAAGCCACAAAAGAGTTACCAGAGCGAATCTCTTTTCGGATTAACCCAGGAGTTGGTCGTGGGGGATTCGAGGGTATCACCACCGCCGGCTCTGATGCAAAATTTGGAATACCTTACGAGATGGCAAAACATGCCTACCGAAAAGCAAAAGAGGCGGGAGTGAAGCGTTTCGGTATTCACATGATGACCGGATCCAACAATCTTGAGCCATATTATTTTGCCGAGGCGGTCGATAAATTGATGATGATTGCCCATGATGTTTTCTCAGAGCTGGATATAGCTCCCGAATTTGTCAATATTGGTGGTGGTTTTGGAGTTCCATACTACGATGAAGAATCTGAGCTGGACGTTGATTTAATGGCTCGACTCATCTCAGAAACATTTATCGAGCGTTGCCAAAAATACGGATTCGGCTCTCCTGAATTAATATTAGAGCCCGGTCGTTACTTAATTGCCAATGCTGGCTATCTCATCTCACAAGTCACTGGTGTCAAAGACAGTTACAGGAAATTCATTGGTCTTGACGCAGGCATGGGAACAATTGCTCGTCCAAGCCTATACGGTGCATTTCACAGAATCAAAGCCTACGACAATTCTAATCCAGAAGAAAGGGTAAACATCTGCGGCCAATATTGCGAAAACTCCGATATTTTAGCAAAAGGCATTTCTCTTCCTAAACTCGCCGAAGGTGACCTTGTCACAATCTTGGACGCAGGTGCCTATTGTTATGTGATGGCATCGTCCTACAATTCTCGCCCAATTCCTGCCGAGGTCATGGTTTCGTCTGGCAAGCACAAATTAATTCGTCGCCGGGAAACCTTCGATGATTTTATGAATCTCTATAATTTTTAACATACAGATTTTCTTTTCTTTCATCGTAAAAGAATAAAAAAAGGGCTAACATTTTAATAGTCAGCCCACATTTTAGGAATTTAATTTTAGATTAAACTTCTCAACCATTTTTCCTAGCTTCAATTTCTTCAAGCCAAGCGTTCCATATTTCTAGTTGAGCATCTGTGAGAATCCCTTCGATAGAGTCGAAAAACCCTTGACGGCATTCTTTCAGTGCTTCGATAAGCGACGCTCTTTCTGGGTCATCTTGCATCTTCTGACGCATATCCTCACGAAGCTCTTTCATTTCTGATTGTGCCACATCTCTTGTAATATCGCCAGCTTTAACCCTGTCGATTATTGCTTTTCTTGCTTCTCTCAATTCAACTCTTGCGGGCTTATTTAAATCACGAAGCGAGACCATATTGGCTCTTGCACAATCTTTCATTGAGAGCATAAAGCCACGAATTTCTTCTCTTTGCTCATCGCTCAAATCCATATCGACAAACACTCTCATCATCCCATGACCCCGGCCGTGCTTGGCACCATTTTGTCCCTTGTGCATATTGCCCATTTTCATCATAGGTCTACCCATACCGTCAAAATGACCTTCGCCATCTTCTTCGCCGGCGTACACATCACTGATTACAAATTCCTCTTCCATCGTACCACCCCTAATCTCCACCACACCCATATCGTCAAAATTGGAGACCATATATTCTGACGAGCCAGCATTCATCCCATCCATTTCCATATCGTCTTGGCAAGAAACAAGAACAAGCACAGACATTGCCAATAGAGCTAGATATATTTTTACATTTTTCATAATAACACCTTTTTGGTTTATAAATAAATAGTTTTACTTTTTCATTTGCTAGTAAGACGTTCTAAATCAATAAAAGTTTAAAAACATAATAAATAAAATAAATATTTAATATTGAAGCTCCGAAAGTAGCTTGATGATTTCCTGCATATCTTCTGGCAGTTCGCATTCTATTGTCATTTCCTCACCACTTCTTGGGTGAATAAAGCTAAGCATTCTTGCGTGCAACATTTGATGATTGGCAATTTTCAAGCATTTCTCTGCCGTAGTTTTTTTTAGTTTAATAACTCTTTTCATCGGATTAACATCTCCGCCATAGGATCTGTCTCCAATTATTGGGCGTGAGTCATGGGCCAGGTGAACACGAATCTGATGTGTTCTTCCGGTCTCTAAACCTATCTTCAGTAGCGTCGCAATGGTGGGAAATTCTTTTATAGTCTGGTAATTTGTAATTGCAAGTTTGCCTCCATTTCTAACAACTGCAAACTTCATTCTATCTCTTGGCGAACGTCCTATTTGTGAGCGATACTGACCTTTGTCAGATTTCATATTTCCCCAAACAAGTGCGTAATATTCTCTAGAAATACTGCGATCGACAAATTGAGATTGCAAGCCCTGCATTGCCATCTCAGTTTTAGCAACTAACAAAAGCCCAGATGTATTCTTGTCTAGGCGGTGAACAATACCAGGGCGTTTTTTCTCTGCTTCATATATTATTTCCCCAGCTTCTTCGGAGTCCTCAGTTTCCATTTCAATATCTTCTCTGTGTCCCAAATGCCAGAGCAAGGCATTGACAAGAGTAGAATCTGGGTTGCCAATACCTGGGTGAGTACACATCCCCTGTGGCTTATCGACCACCAACAAATCCTCATCTTCATACATTATTTGCAGAGGAATATCTTGGGGGCGAAGCCTTATTCTCGGGTAACGAAAATACTTGCAAACAATCTCATCCCCTGCTTTGACTTTATGGCTAGCTTTTTTCAACACCCGCCCGCCTAGTGTAACTCTTCCATCCAGAATTGCTTTTTGGACTTTAGCCCTAGTTGCATTTTCCATCTTTTGGGTAAGCAAAACATCAATACGAATTGGCAAGTAGCCTTTTGTTATTATTAATTCGTATATTTGCTCTTCTTTCTCTAGTGTATATTTTAATTCACTAGAATTATTTTCCTTATTTTCGCTCATCTAATAACCAGTTTCCCATTTTATAAAAATCACATGCAAGTCTTATTTATTTTATTATTTATTTTCCTAACACACACTTTTTCCTTGGCACAACCATCGCATCTTTATAAGAAAAGCCTGATGTTCGGCTCAAATTTTTCATACACTTCTTCCAGCTCATTTTACGATTCTGAGGGCAAGTCGGCAACCGACAGGATTAAATACTTTAATCTCCAATCCTACGCCAGCCCTGATGGTAGCAATAATTTAATGAACGTACCTCTTTTCTACAACTACGAATTTACAAAAAGCACAATTAATATCTATTCTTCTTATCCCATCACCCAGAATTGGTTTGTTGGCATTTCCTTAGATTACTCTTTTTATTCCATCGAAGATAAGCAAAAGCTAACTTTATTCAATTCAAACGGCACTCAACTAACTCAAGAGTTCCCGACTAGAAACCTCGACGACTCAAGATTTGACTACCTCAATTTTTCAACAACTTATATAGTTTTGGACTCCGTGCATCACCTTTGGTTGGATTTTCTTTTTAATCAAGCCCTAGGAGATTACAATTCACCCAGCAAGGCAGGCGATATTTTCCAAAGACGACCAATGATCCTCAAGAGCAAGATTTCCTATGGCTATGATTTTGGTGACAATTTTATTTCTGCCTCCTCATACTACCAATACCAAGACTCATATTTCAGAGATTTGCTAGGTTTTGCTTTTCGTTTCGAGTCCAGCAAGGTAGAAGACACCAAGCTCATCATCGAACTAGATTACAAATTCCCAATTAACGGACGAATTGATGCCATAGAATACCACCCATTTGTAAGCAGCAAAGTGATGGGCAAAACGAGTGGAGCGAATTTCTACAGTATGGATTTTCTGCCATACCGTTATAATATACAAGAAACAAGTCTCAACTTCCGTGGCAGATTCGACCTAAGAATGTTCGAAGACTACATCATGTCGATTGGCTACTCACGAACGGCGTGGGGCATTGACCTTGCCGAAGAAGGGCAAATTAGCTTTGGGCTAATGTATTTGTATTAATTATTTATCTTAAATTTCTTGGAGTAGAAACCCTTTTCATTTTCAAGCAATAAGAAATAAACCCCATTTGAAAATTCTTTAGTTGATATAACCATTTCTTTAGAAGGTTTCTTTTGAAACATCATCTGCCCATTTATATTAATAATTTTCATGCTAGAAGATTTGCCCAACTCTGAGTTCATATTCACAATAATTGATTTGTTAAAACTATTGGTATAAATACTAATTTCATTTTGCAAATTATTGTAAACTGATTTTATTATTTGATTGTAATGATTCTCAGGATTTGCAAAACCATATCCTACACTTGGGTTCCACATCCCGTAAGACCACGAACCAGCGGACGAATCTGTGAGGTCTTGACCAAAAAATCCATAAAACTCCTCATCTCCAACATCGGCATTTCTATAGTATCTTACTTCGTAGTGAAGATGTGGTCCACCAACAGTTTCAGGGTGCAAATGCTTTGAGATGAGTTCACCTTTTTCGACAAACTGACCGCTTGGCGACAGGCCAGATTCTTCATCCAAGTCCAAATCCAGACTACCATAAAGAGTCACTAATTTCCCAAGAACATTGCCACTACTGTCTTTTATATCTTTTGTGACTTTTAAGTGATTAGCATATTTTTTTGCGTTATAAAATGCCGTCACATTGCCCGAGTGGGAGGCATAAATTTCCATATCTACACCACCAGAGCCAAGGTGCATATCCACTGCCTTGTGATGCTCACCCGTTTTCCCAGGGCCTTTGCCCACTTCGAATGTACCATTTACAGGCGTGTTAAAAACCGGCAGAACTCCAGCGGGGCTTTCCAGAGGGTGCTGGAATGGTTCCATGCGTGCAAAAAAGATGAACTTATTAATCTCATCTCTTATTTCGGCACCATCCTCCGACAAATAGTATTGAGGAGTTAGCAAATCTTGATAATCTCCATCCTCGTTTATCGGATATTCTGTCGTAAACACCTCACTCACAGACAAATTACCAACTAACAGACAAAACCACAAACTTGTAATCACTCTCTTCATCCCTACCACCTCACTATAATATATTTTTTGTATTACAGCTAGGACACCTCATAACAGAAAAAGTTTAATCTCTTTTGTAAATAAATGAATAATAAAATTATTACATGAGCTTTTACATTATTTTTTTAGTCTTTTATGCTTTACTTTTTTCTTTTTTATTATCCTACGTTTATTCTTTTGGGCAAGCTTGACCTCTCGGTCGAACTTCCCACCAGCAGAAAAGAATTTCACATGAGGATATGCCTTATTTAAAGTAACAAAACGTGCTTGTTGGGACAAATACCCAGACCCGTGGTAAAACTCCACCTTTTGTGTCCTGCCATCCTTACCAATTAAGAGTGCGTAATCATCTCCTGCTCTTGCGTATTCAATTCGGTCAATTTGGTCATCGAAGCTATATTGCTGAACGCTCGAATTATTTACCGCAACTAAAATATCAATTCTATTGTTTCCAAAAGGCAACATCACAGAACCACGGCAATCATAATCGCTTTTGAAACCAGATTCTTCGAGTGAAACTGGAGAAAAGCCACCTTTCCCATCGCCACGAAGATAAAGCCCAATAGAAGCGTCGGCACGAGGTGTTTCAATCTCAGACTGATGAAGGTTTCCATTAATCAACAAATCAAGATGAGAATCGGAGTCGAAGTCAAAAGCTTGAATGCCAAAAACTG
>JAJRPT010000106.1 GCA_024280675.1 Bacteroidota bacterium | reverse complement strand
TCTCATTTCCTAAAGCGTCGATGCTGGAAGAATATCTAGTTCTTCGAGAAGAAGCCCAAAAACGTGACCACCGCAAACTTGGCAAGAAATTAAAACTTTATATGATTAGTCCTGAAATTGGGCAAGGGCTTCCCGTTTGGTTGCCAAATGGAGCATTCGTTCGGCGTAAACTAGAAGAATTCATCAAAGGCGAACTAATAAAACGTGGCTACCAAGAAGTAATCACACCACACATTGGAAACCTTGAACTCTACAAAACCAGCGGGCATTACCCCTACTATAAAGATTCACAATTTGCACCAATCAAAGTCGATGATGAGCAATACATGCTCAAGCCCATGAATTGCCCACATCACCACCAAATATATTCATCGGAACCTCGCTCCTATCGTGATTTACCTTTGAGACTGGCTGAATTTGGAACAGTATATCGTTATGAGCAATCTGGTGAGCTTTCTGGTTTGAGCCGAGTTAGAGGATTCACACAAGATGACGCTCATATCTATTGTACCCAAGATCAACTAAAGGCAGAACTCAAAGATTGCATAGATCTCACCCAGCTTGTTTTCAATACATTTGGAATGGAGGTGACAACAAGACTTTCATTCCGAGATGACTCAGAGGACAAATACGCTGGTGCAATAGAACTTTGGGAAACAGCCGAAAGAGAAATATTGGAAGTAGCCGAACAAATGAACATTGATTTCTTCATTGCAAAGGGCGAGGCGGCATTCTATGGACCCAAAATTGATTTTATTGTGCGAGACGCAATCGGAAGGAAATGGCAACTGGGAACTGTACAAGTTGATTATGTGATGCCTCAAAGATTTGAGCTTGAATATACTGGAGCCGATAATGCCAAGCACCGACCTATCATCATCCACCGTGCCCCCTTTGGTTCGATGGAGCGTTTCATGTCAATTTTGATTGAGCATTATGCGGGAAACTTCCCGTTTTGGCTAGCACCCACTCAAGTGTCTGTGCTTCCAATAAGCGACGGACATATTGCTTATGCCGAAAAAATACACAAAGAATTACTTGCAAATGGATTTAGGTCTGTCATTGATAAACGGGCCGAAAAAGTAAATCGCAAGATCGCTGAATCTGAACAAATGAAAATTCCATTCTGTTTTGTAATCGGTGGTAAAGAAGTGGAAGCAGGTACAGTTTCTGTTCGTGAGCATCTCAAAGGAAATATTGGTGCTAAACTATTTTCTGAGATGTTAGAGTATTTTAAAGAGATTGATAAGTGACATTTACACATTTTAATTTATAAAGTAGAGATATTATGAAAAATAATTGTTTAGCTAAAATCCTTTTCTTGGTTTTAATTACCGCCACTGTTTCCTCATGTTCCTATAATATTACGAGAAAAAACTATTCAGATGATATAAGCATTCAAAAAGCAAAGGAAGCTCAGAAAAGTGGAAGTGCTGATTGTGATGTGACAATTAGAAGGGAATTGGATGTGGCAAAAGATGATGTAAAGTTCTTAGGTAAGATGAAATTAAGAGAAGGTGGAGCTACTTGGGATTGTACAGAGGCTGATGCAATAAATATTCTAAAAAAAGAAGCCTGCTTTTTGGGTGCAAATTTAATAGTGATAACTCATGAATCAAGACCCAATGTTTGGAGTACATGCTATTCATGTGACGCATCTTTTTATAATTCTAATTTAAATAACCCAATCAACCCAGTTGCAGAAAGCAAAAAAGACGAGCACTTTAAGTCAAAAGAAGTTAGTAAACGTGATAAAAAAGATGCTGATAACAGAGTAGCTTATTGGATTGGAGCAATTATCGGTGGCTTATTGATAGGATTTTTATTATAATTTATTCTGTAAATTTTAATTTAGTATTATTTGTAATTGGTGGCAAAGAAGTGGAAGCAGGTACAGTTTCTGTTCGTGAGCATCTCAAAGGAAATATTGGTGCTAAACTATTTTCTGAGATGTTAGAGTATTTTAAAGAGATTGATAAGTGAATTTATTATCAAAAGAAATATTTTCATTAAATTAGCGTTAATAAATTCAAAAAGGAAAATTGATTATGAAATTAAAAGTAATTGTTCACAAGGCAGAAGAAGGTGGTTTCTGGGCTGAAGTGCCTGCTCTCAAAGGTTGTTTTACAGAAGCAGATACCCATGAAGAATTAATTAAAAATATTAATGAAGCCGTTGAACTGTGGTTAGAAGTTGCCCAAGATGACAAAGAAATAGAAGAAAATACTGAAGTTTTGGAATTGGCGTTTTGAAACAAGTTAGTGGTAAAAAACTTATAAAAATTCTCATCAAAAAGGGATGGACTTTGTTAAGAATAAAGGGATCTCATCACATTTTATCAAATCCTAATGGAGATGGTAGACTTATTATTCCTGTTCATGGAAACAAACCGCTGAGAGTTGGAATGTTGAAAGCATTGATGAAAGAGTCAGGTCTGGTGGAATCCGATCTTTGATAATTTTAAAGAGATTGATAAGTGAATTTTGAAATAAACAATAAAATTGATTATTTTGTGTCAGAATAAATAAAAAGAAAAAACAAAATGACTATAGCCAAGCAAAAAGAAATACTTCATAAAAAAATTGACGGAATCAATGACCCAGAAATTTTAGAGAATATTAATTATAATATTGATAACCCAACTTTTATTATAACACATGAGTTAAAAGCTGAACTTGATGAAAGCTTAAAACAAATTGAAACTGGGGATTATATAAGTTCAGAAGAAATGGATAAAATAATGGGAGTCCAAAGTGAAGATAACTTGGACTAAGAATGCTAAAAATGAACTTTATAAAATTAAAATATTCTGGGATAAAAAAACAAAATCATTAAAGTATAGCAGTGACTTATATTTGCAAATAAAAGAAAATTTAGCCAATATCTCATACTTTCCTGGAATTGGAACGAGAACTTCTGAAAATAATATAAGAAAATTGATAATAGACAATTATGTAATATTTTATTCTATAGTCAATAATGAAATCTATATTCTTAAAATTTGGGACAGTAGGAGAAATCCAGACGATTTAAATGTAATAAACTGATATACATGCTGAGATCTTGGAATATTTTAAAGAAAATAAACTGGAAATAAAAATGACAAAAATGGACGACATTATTTCGCTTTCCAAAAGGAAAGGATTCGTTTTTCAATCATCAGAAATTTACACTGGGCTGAACGGCTGTTGGGATTATGGACCATTAGGTGTGGAACTTCTCAAGAATGTAAAAGACTCTTGGTGGCGTTCGATGACCTACCGTGAAAATGTTGTGGGGCTGGATGCTTCGATATTGATGCACCCAAAGGTATGGGAGGCAAGTGGTCACACGGCTCAGTTTTCTGACCCGATGATTGATAATAAATTCAGCAAAAAACGCTTCCGTGCCGATGTATTGCTGGAAGAACACGCACACAAACTACGAAAAAAAGGTAAAGGGCAAAAAGCAAATGAATTGGAAGAGAAACTTGCCAGTATCAAAGAAAATTCTGATTATTATGATTTGATAATGGAATATGGAATTAAGGACGAAGGGTCGGATGATTGGACTGATGTGAAGAATTTCAATCTCATGTTCAAGACATTTGTGGGTTCGGTCGAAGAGGCATCGAACACCGTTTATCTTCGCCCAGAAACTGCGCAAGGTATTTTTGTGAATTTCAAAAATGTGATGGAGTCCGCACGCCAGAAAATCCCATTTGGCATTGCACAAATTGGCAAAGCATTCCGCAATGAAATTAATACAAGAAACTTCCTTTTTCGCACTCGTGAGTTTGAGCAAATGGAAATGCAGTATTTTGTAAAACCAGGAACTGAGATGGAAGCATTTGATTATTGGCTAGAACAAAGGCTAGACTGGTACAAATCCCTTGGGATGAAAGAATCTAAATTGCGTATAAAAACACATGATAAACTTGCTCATTATGCCAATCGTGCGGTCGATATCGAGTACGAATTTCCCTTTGGATGGGGTGAAATTGAGGGGATTCATTCCCGCACAGATTTTGATTTGTCTCGTCATCAAGAATTTTCTGGCAAGAAGCTAGAGTATGTCGATACGGTGAACAAAGAGCGATATGTGCCCTTTGTGATTGAAACATCGGCGGGAGCAAGTCGTGGATTTATGGCATTTTTAGTCGATGCCTACGACGAAGAAACAATTACAAACGAAAAAGGCAAATCAGATCTTCGTAAGGTATTGAGGTTTTCCCCCAAACTGTCTCCTGTGAAAGTGGCAGTATTTCCGCTCGTGAACAAGGACGGAATGCCCAGGATTGCAAAAGAAATTTACCAAGATATTCAACAACATTTTGCTTGTGAATACGACCACGCAGGTGCAATCGGCAGACGTTACCGTAGGCAGGACGAGATTGGTACTCCATTTTGTATTACGGTTGATGGTGAGTCGGTAGAGAATAAAACTGTGACGATACGCGCACGAGATTCGATGGAGCAGGTGAGGATTCCGATTTCGGAGATTAAATCATATTTGATTGAAAGATTGTAGATTTGACATGAAAGTTCATATATTGTGAAATGATTCAGACTATAACTAATATTGATTCGTTAGTAAATGTAACGAGTACAATTATTTCTTTACAGAAAGACGCAGAAATGATTGATACCAGAATGGATGAATTTGAACGAAATATTAACAAAATAGAAAAACGAAGGTCTGAAGATGGGTAAATTTCGTGAAATAATATACAAGATACAAACTAATGAAGCTAATATTTTAGATTATAATGCGTATGTGGAGCTAACAAATCAAGAATTTGAAGGTGAAGCAGAAAAAGTAATCAAAGATGATTATTCTTTTCTTCATATTTTAAATTTTGAAGATTTTATAAATAAAAGAAATCATCCCTTAAATAGAAAAGAAAGAAGAATGCTTGAGTCTGAAGTTACAGGAAGCCTTATGGGGGTGGGAGAAGCGGCACTTGTTAGAAACCCCAACCTATGAAAAAACCAATCCTTCTCCTCGTTATCACTTTAGTTTGCTTAATATTTATTTCAGCAAATCAAGACAAGCTTTATTACAAATACAATAAGGCATTTGAGATATTTGGTGCGACTGTTCGTGAACTTTCCGAAAATTATATAGTAGAAACAGACCCCGAAGAACTCTTCCAAAATGCAATCGAGGGTATGTTGTCTGATCTTGATCCCTATACCAAATACTATCCAGAAGATGACCGTGATGACATCGATATGATAACCGACGGTCATTATGTGGGCTTTGGTATCACCATTCGGCGAATTGACTCCCGTGTCACAGTTTCTGGCTTTTCACACGATTTTAAAGCATTCGATGGAGGCTTGAGAGTTGGGGATGTGATTTACTCGATTGACGGAGTGGTGACCGAAAGAATGATAACAGACTCGCTCCGGCATCTTACAAAAGGAAAACCCAGCTCAATAAGCAAGTTAATGCTCCTAAGAGGAGACGAGTTTCAAGACACGGTAGAGCTGGAACTCACAAGGCAAAAGGTTGCCACAAATAATGTCACTTGGAGTGGAATTATCGGAGATAATATTGGGCTGATAAAACTAGAGAATTTCTCCAGGGCTGCAGCAAGTGATTTCTCTAAAGCATTGAATAATATAAAAGATAGTATAAGTTCTTCGGGCAAAAAGATTAATGGTCTCATAATTGATTTGCGTGATAACCCAGGTGGGTTACTATCTGAGGCAGTAAAAATTGCAGAGCATTTCCTCCCCAAAAATAGTCTCATAGTAGAAACTAAAGGCAGAAAAAGCAAGAATAATGCTTCCTATATTTCTCAAAAGTCTCCAGATTTACCGCAAACTCAACTCTGTATTCTCATCAACGAACGCTCTGCATCAGCATCCGAAATACTGGCAGCAGCATTCCAAGATTATGACCGTGCACTTATATTAGGCAGGCAATCATTTGGGAAAGGACTTGTACAATCTGTCTTCGGCCTGCCATTCAACAGCCGTATAAAAATTACTAGTTCAAAATATTATACTCCTTCGGGCCGGTCACTTCAGAGAATCGATTATTACAATGAAGGGAAAATTGCAAAAGATACTAACATTTTCTACACAAGTAACGGCAGGCAAATACTTGAACATATTGGAGTTACGCCAGATTCCACTGTGGGAAAGAAAATCTACACAGACTATATATTAGACATTTCTAAGAATAATCATTTTTTTAATTTTGCAACAAAATATTGCTACCAAAAAGAAAACATACCACTGGATTTCAAAGTAAATGATTCCATTGTCGAGGAATTTTCAGATTATTTGGACGAGGAATCTTATTCATTTTCCTCTTCTGCACTCAAAGATATTGAAAATTTATACATTCAAGCAGATGAGATTTCGCAGTTTGACATTGCCTCTGCATATCTTGACAGCCTACACTCACTTTTTTCAAACTACCAATCTAATGTGTTCACTGAGAATAAACAAAGCATAAAAGAATTGCTAAGCCGTGAAATTACCAAACGTTATCATAATGAAGGGGTGATAGCTGGGCAATTCCTAAAATCTGATACTCTGGTAAAAATCACTAAAAACATCATAACGAAGAGAAAACTAAAGCAACTCCTGTCTGTTGGGCAAACGAAGAAAAAAAATTGAACTAAATTAGCAATATTAATTTTCTCTAAATAAAATAAATTAGTATTTTTGCGGTCTGTATTTATTCGCTACGGCTAAATATATTTTCACAAAGTGAATTTTCACAAAGTGAATTTTCACAAAGTGAATCATTTAACAAAACTATATGAGAATAACCAAACAGTATACCAACAGAGAAAGCCAATCACTTGACAAATACCTTCAAGAAATTGGCAGAGTGGAGCTACTTGTTCCCGAAGATGAAATCGAACTTGCTAAATTAATACGAGCTGGAGAAAGACGTGGCGTACGAGCACTTGAGCGTCTTGTCAAAGCAAACCTTCGTTTTGTGGTTTCGGTTGCTAAGCAATATCAAAACCAAGGGCTAACTCTTGGCGATCTCATAAACGAAGGAAACCTTGGACTTATCAAGGCAGCAAGGCGTTTTGACGAAACACGTGGATTTAAGTTTATTTCTTATGCCGTGTGGTGGATTCGCCAATCAATACTGCAAGCACTTGCCGAGCAATCACGCATCGTTCGACTACCGCTCAACCGTGTCGGTGCTTTGAATAAAATTGGAAAGAAATTCTCCCAACTCGAACAAGAATTTGAACGAGAACCCACCGCCGCCGAACTCGCAGAAGAGCTTGGGATGAGTGTCTCAGAGATTTCAGAAACTATTAAAATATCTGGTCGTCACTTGTCCGTCGATGCTCCCTTTGTCCAAGGTGAAGACAACCGCTTGTTGGATGTTTTGCCAAATGAACAACAACCGCCTCCCGACACTGAACTAATTCAAGAATCATTGCGACTTGAGGTCAAGCAAGTTCTCGGTTCGCTCTCCCAACGTGAGGCAGATGTTATTAATTTGTATTTTGGATTGGATAAGCAAGCACTCACGCTCGAGGAAATTGGTGAAAAATTTAATTTAACCCGTGAGCGTGTTCGCCAGATTAAAGAAAAAGCAATTCGTCGCCTGCGACATGCCTCTCGTTCAAAATCACTGAGGACTTTCCTCGGGTAAACACCAGTGCCTTTGTGTGGTCTTGAAAAAATAAACATGGATATTTTT
Organism: Bacteroidota bacterium; assembly: GCA_024280675.1. Taxonomy (GTDB): domain Bacteria; phylum Bacteroidota; class Ignavibacteria; order Kapaibacteriales; family UBA2268; genus JAJRPT01. The sequence continues at coordinate 1,980 of JAJRPT010000106.1, read as the reverse complement.
CAAACATAAAATCAAATCACTTTGGGAATTATTCCTAAGGTGATTTTTAGTAAATAAAGAATACAATGTCAGATATTGAAAAAAAACTAGCTACCATTCCAATTTTCTCAGGCAGTCTAAAAAATAATCCAGAGGGGAAGACAACAGTCGGTCGTCGTCCTGGGTGGCTGAAAGTACAATCGGCAGGCGGGGAGTCTTACTCAAATATTCGCAAGATGATGCGTTCGAAATCGCTTCACACAGTTTGCGAGGAAGCAAAATGCCCAAACATTGCCGAATGTTGGTCGGCTGGAACTGCTACTTTTATGATTTTGGGTGATACCTGCACACGCTCTTGTGCGTTTTGTGCCATTAAAACTGGTCGTCCAAATACTGTGAACCCTCACGAACCAATAGATATTGCCCGCTCAATCAAGAGAATGGGAATAAAACACGCAGTCATTACATCCGTCGATAGGGACGAACTCAAAGACCAAGGCTCAATTCAATGGGAGCGGACGATTCTGGAAATAAAAAGTATTAATCCAGAGGTGACTCAAGAAGTTCTTATTCCAGATTTTAATGGGAATCGCCAATGCCTCGACAGAATTATCAACGCCCAGCCTGAAGTTATTTCACACAATATTGAGACAGTGCCACGTATTTACAAAAGAATTCGCCCTCAAGCCAAATATTGGCAATCGCTCGACGTTCTCGAATATATTAAAAGTTCTGGGATTAAGACCAAGACAGGTATAATGGTTGGAATTGGTGAGCGTGATGAAGAAATTATCGAAGTAATGAAAGATTTAGCTGATTTGAATATTGATGTCCTCACCATTGGACAATATCTTCAGCCCAGCGTCCATCACGCACCAGTAGAAAGGTTTGTCCATCCAGACCAGTTTGCCCAATGGAAGATAATCGGTGAGCAAATGGGCATTGCCCACGTGGAATCAGGGCCACTTGTTCGCTCTTCTTATCACGCCGAAAAGCATGTGTAAAGTATGAATTAAATTTCTTGAGTTCATCTGTGATTTATTTTTTTCTCTCAGACTGAAAAACAATATTTATGAACATAATTAGTCTTCTTCTCTAAATATTAAAAAGGAAATAGCATTGAATTATCACCACAGTAAAATATTAGCAAATACTTCATTTGAAAGTGCGATTGAAAAAGTTACCGAAGAATTAAAAAAAGAGGGTTTTGGTATTCTTACAGAAGTTGATGTGAGCGCCACTTTCAAAAAGAAACTAGATATTGATTTTAGAAAATACAGAATACTTGGAGCTTGCAATCCAACTTACGCACTCAAAGCGATTACAAGTGAAAATAAAATAGGTGTATTTCTCCCTTGCTCTGTAGTCGTCCAAGAGCATGAAAATGGTGATGTGGAAGTCTCAGCCGTCGATCCAATTGCTTCGATGATGTCGGTGAAAAATGATTCGCTTGGTGAGGTTGCCACAGAAGTTCAGCAGAAACTAAAAAAAGCTATTGCTAGCCTATGAGGGTTTGCTAAAAGCCATATCCTAAATGCAATCCTAGGAAAACATGCTCATCATCGCCAGCTATTGCATATCCTAGAGTTGGGCCAAGGTGGTATTCTCCAAGCTCAAATCCATAGGAAAGCTCTAAATGATTTGAAAACTTGAATTCATTTTCAACAAATAAAATGCCTGGTGTATAGACCAAATGGACATTCTCTAAAATAGTAAAATCAAGCAATACTCCAATGGATTGGTGAAGATGTTCATCGCCAATTAATTCGTATGAAAGACCCACACTAAAGTCCATTTCTGAGAGCTGAAAATTTCTTGCCAGATGGAAATGCAAACCTAGTGCATGCCCTTTTTCATTCAAGCTGTAAGCGTCACCAATCCCCAAACCAATCTCATAATCATTTTTGTGAGCATGGCTGATATGCTTGTCGCTTTTCTCATTGCAATAAAGATAAGCTGGCAATATTAATAATATAAGAATTAATTTTTTCATGTTTTATA
>JAJRPT010000105.1 GCA_024280675.1 Bacteroidota bacterium | reverse complement strand
CTTATTTAAGTATAATATTGCAACACAATTAATATCTTTGAATGATTATACAGTATGTCATGAATAAAATTACATTTCATATTCTATACTAATATTGATAAATTGGGACAATGTAAATCTCTCCCTCTCTGTAATCATTTAATAAAGAAGAAATATTTTTATGAAACTACTACACAATCCACGATGTGCAAAAAGCCGACAAACACTCGCTCTTCTCAAAGAAAATAATATCCAGCCCGAAATTGTTGAATATCTCAAAAATGTTCCAACTCAGGCAGAACTCAGCGACATTATTCAAAAGTTAAATATTTCGCCATACCAACTCCTTCGCAGAACGGAATCTGATTTCAAAGAAAATTTCAAAGGCAAAGAACTCTCCGGTTCAGAGTGGATTTCGGCAATGGTAAAATATCCCAAACTAATCGAAAGACCAATTTTCATTAATGGAGAAAAAGCAAGGCTCGGTCGTCCTCCAGAAAAAGTCCTCGAGATCATCTAAATTAAAAGAAAAAGCCCAGTAAATACTGGGCTAATAATTTTAGTCCTTATGTTCTGCCATATAATCGATCATCCAGTGAATACCAAACTTATCGGTAAACATACAAAAATATGAACCCCAGAAAGTTTTTGCTGGTGGCATTTTTACTTGCCCGCCTTCGGATAGCCCAGCAAAAAGCCTGTCGGTTTCTTTCTCAGAGCTTGGGCTTACAGAAACAGAAAAATTACTGCCTTGGCTAACCGCACCACCAAAAGCATCGGAGGCATCACTTCCCATCAACATGCTATGCTCAGAAATCGGCAATGACATGTGCATTATCTTTTCCTTTTCTTCTTCAGAAATCGGACTGTCTGGGTTCTCAGGCATCTCACTATATCTTCCCAAGTAAGAAAATTCTCCGCCAAAAGTAGATTTGTAGAAATTAAACGCTTCTTCGCAACTTCCATTGAAATGTAGATAGGGATTGATTGTGTTCATTTCTCTTCCTTTATTTAATTTAGAATGCTTATACTAATTTCTCAAATATAATTTATTTTTTTTGTTTTTTCATTGAATTTTATTTTTCTAAAATTATTTCTTATATTCTCAAAATGTCGAGGGCAACGAAACATAATTTAAATTAACAAGTAAATAAAAAAAATGGAATCAAACCTAACAACATCTGGAATTATTTTTATGATTATCGGTTGGGGTGGCGTGACAACACTTCTTGTCTGGACAATGAGCAAAGTTCTCCGTGGTGAAAATAAACTCGATTGACTTTTTTTAACATAATTTATTCTTAACCATTCAGACATTATTTTTGATAATGCCAGATTTATTTTCGATATTTGTAATTAGTGGGAAACTCAAATAATTTAAAACTTTCTTCAAAGGATGAAAAAGTATGAAACTAAACAAATTTAAAAATACGCTAGGGGCTAGCATAATATTGATTTGCGGATCAATGTTTGTGAGCAGTTGCGGTATTACCAAAGAACAACTAGCCGAAATGGGCGAACTCCGAAGAGAAGAGCAATCGCTCAAAGAAAATATTTCTAATACTAATTCCGAAATAACAAAGCTCAATAAGGAACTTACCGCAAGAGGAAAAGAGCTGAAAAAATGTAACGAGGAAAAAGCCTTTGTCGAAGGCAAACTGAAATCTTGGCCCGCTGTTTGGCCAGATTACGACCCAAATGCTACAACAGAAAACGACAAAGAGTCAAAGTAATAATTTTAAATTAGAAATAAAAAGTCCTAAGGAATAAAAAAATGAAATATATTTTAATATTGATAATCATCACAGTGTCGGGTTTACCCGCACTTGCTCAAATGCCACCTTCCTCAAAGCCAGACACTGAGCTTTCCTCATCTGAGGCAAAACTTAGAATTGAAGACTGGACTCAGAAGATCAATTCCCTAAGAGAAAAACTTGCATCTGCTACAAGCAAAAAAGAAGGGATTGCCACCGAGCTTGCTAAGGCAATACAGAGTTTGAAAGATTGCCAAAAAGCATTGAACGACTACCTGGGTGCAAGCGATGCTGACTACTCTGCTTTCCGCCAAAAGCTAGGCGTGATTGAGGGGAAAGTACGAGAGATGAAAAGAATGTCAAATGACGCTCTGGCAGACGCTCGGGCTGATGTCGAAAAACTAGAAGCTGAACTCAATGCTCTTCGTGGAAATAAACTTTCGCTCTTGCCTGAGTTTTATAACAAAATAATTTCTCTTGCTCGTGACATTAAAGGTTTGTACCGTGAGAAGAAGATAACTACCTATACTGTTGGTACTTGGGCTGAAAACCGTGACTGTTTGTGGAATATTGCAGGGAAGATTGAAATCTATGGTGACGCTTTTCTTTGGCCAAAAATCTGGCAAGGGAATCTCAGCATTGTCCGCAACCCAGACATTATCCAACAAGGGCAAGTGCTAACTCTTCCAGCAAAAGGTCCAATGGACGCTGAAGAAAAACGAGCTTCCCGCAAGTATTACCGTGAGCTTAAAGAATCTATGGAATCAGCTCGAACAGGTGGTGGCATGGAGTAATCTCTGCTTGGATAAATAAGAAAATGACTACATTGTTAAAAGCTCTTGTGTTTTGAATATACAAGGGCTTTTTTTTATTTGCTAGGCTCTACTGGATTGTTTCCTGCAGAATAAGTCGGCAATCTCAAATCAACTCCAAAGCCAAAGCTGTAATATTTCCAGTCTTCATCCTTGTGCAAAGACGTGAGCGAATATGAAAAGAGCAAATAAGGAGAAATAACACTTTGGTCACGATCTTTGCTCTTGATGTCGTAGGAAAGTTTCATGTCAGTCGAAAGATAAGCCGAAGAAAAATATGTCATATTTTTTGCATCGAAAGTATTTCTTTGGTCTGAATTATTTGAAAAGGAATCGCCACCTGCATTTGCTAGTTTTTCATTTTGGTCATAATTTTTAATTACAGGAATTACTAATTCAAGAGAAGATGTGATTTTGAATTTTCCAACTGAATACCTAATCTTTCCAGAAAGAGAAAAATCCCAAACAAATGGATTTGTTTCGTAGATGATTTCTCTTTTTTTATATTTTTTGGTTAAAGTGTCCAAAGTTTCTCTGGATTCAGTTTGAGTAAAATACCAAAAATCGAGTGAGGACGATAATCCAACACCCCAGTAAAAGCTTTCTGATATTCTAGCAAAATATGCAGAATTAAATTTCACTTCGCCGGCATCACCTTCGGAAAAAGAACGTGGCAAGCACGTCGGACAATCGGACAACTTGCCTATACTGCCCAAAAAACCATTTGCGTTGTAGCTAAGCCCACCCTCCCATGAACTTAGTTCAGTAGAAGGAATTTGCGAAAAAAGCTCGGAGTAGCTAGTTGATAAAAGAATTATCAGCAGCAAGTTTGTTCTTTGAAAATATTTTTTCACGTCTATCCATTATTTAATTTTTATATCTTATTTTAGTATAATATCTTTACAGACCGATAAGTTACAAAAAAAAATAAAATAAATTTAGGAATACACAAATTATGGGTGATCAATCTTTTAACGCATTCAAAATGGCACAAGCGCAATTCGACGCTATTGCTGAGAAATTAGGGCTTGACCACGCTACTCGTGACCTACTTAGAAATCCAGACAAAGAGTTCCACTTCAATATTCCAATTAAGATGGACGATGGTACTTACAAGGTTTTTCGAGGTTTTCGTTGCCAACACAATGACGCAAGAGGTCCCTCAAAAGGTGGAATTCGCTTTCACCCACAAGAAACCATTGACACAGTGCGTGCACTTTCGATGTGGATGACTTGGAAGACGGCCGTCGTTGATATTCCTCTGGGCGGTGGAAAAGGCGGAGTAATTTGCGATCCTCATAATCTTTCGCTAAATGAACAAGAGAAAATTTGCCGAGGCTGGGTTCGTCAGGTTTACAAAAATATTGGCCCCCTACAAGACGTTCCCGCACCCGATGTGATGACAACGGCACAGCACATGATATGGATGATGGATGAGTACGAAGTGCTGGCTGGAGCAAAATACCCTGGAGTTATCACTGGAAAGCCTGTAGGAATTGGTGGCTCACTAGGAAGAGTGGAGGCAACTGGCTATGGTGTCATTTTTACCCTGAGGGAAGCACTCAAAGAAGAGGATGTTGATATAAAAAATACTTCAGCTTCTTTCCAAGGATTTGGCAATGTTGCCCAAAATGCTATGAAGCTCTATCACTTGCTTGGTGGACATATAATTGCTGTGTCATCTTGGAATAATAGTGAGCAAAAAGCATACACCATTCGCAAAGAAGATGGTATCGATATTAATAAATTACTCATGTTTACCAATAAATTTGGCGAGATTGATATTGAGGAAGCAAAATCTCATGCTTATGAAGTATTAGATGCTGATGCCTGGATGAAACAAGATGTGGACATTTTAATACCCGCTGCTCTTGAAAATCAAATCAATGCAAAAACTGTCGGGCTAATTTCAGATAAAGTTAAATTTATTGTAGAAGGTGCAAACGGACCAACAACTCCCGAGGCAGATGAAGTTCTAAAAGAGAAAGGTGTCTTGGTAATACCTGACTTCTTAGCAAATGCAGGCGGTGTAACTTGTTCATATTTTGAGCAGGTGCAAACTAACATAAACTATTATTGGACGAAAGAAGAAGTCCTAGAGAAACTCGATGAGACAACGACATCGGCATATCACAAGATTTCAACTCTTGCCCGCAAGAAAAAACTCTACATGAGAGATGCCGCATATTTAATCTCAATCCAAAGTGTTGCCGAAGCCTGCAAGCTCCGTGGTTGGGTGTAACTTCGTTACTTTTGAATGATGCAACTTCGTTACTTCTTTCACTTTTGCCCTCAGCGAAATAAGAGATTCTTGAGAAGTTCGATGGAAATCTGTCATAAAAAGAGTAATCATTCTATTTCTCTTAGTAGTGCTTGTCGCTCAATCTCCAACTGCGTTATCTTTCTCTGAATTAAATCCAGCTCCTCGGGAACAGAGTCTAGTTGAAGTCTAAGCTTGGAGCCAGCTTCGTCAATTAGGTCAATGGCTTTATCTGGCAGAAATCTATCAGAAATATATCTCGAGGACAATTCGGCGGCCGCCACAATGGCAGAGTCTGTGATCCTCACACCATGGTGGAGTTCGTATCTATCCTTTAATCCACGCAAAATTGAAATGGTGTCTTCCACCGATGGCTCCGATACATAAACTTGTTGGAAGCGTCTTTCGAGTGCGGCATCTTTTTCGATATGCTTTTGGTATTCATCCAAAGT
>JAJRPT010000104.1 GCA_024280675.1 Bacteroidota bacterium | reverse complement strand
CCCCATTATTTGTTGAATAGTCTAGGTTAATCACAGGCACATTTGCGTGAGATGCCCATCTGATATTTTGCAAAGAGGCAAGCCTCCACGACTCCCCTCCATTTGGAGATATAATATCAAGATTATATCCCTCGATTATGAAGTCCGAAGTCATTTCGCTACTTTCCGAACCCGTATCATCTTCGATTTTAATTCTTGCATTTGTAGTTGGCTTGTTTGGAATGGTCCAATAATAAATCCCCGCCGAAGCGTTCACGCCACTGGCAATCTGAGTCCAATCACTACCCGAATTTGTGGAATAAGATATTGTGATATTGTTCACATTTTTCTCTGTCCATCTGATTTGCCCCACTTCCCCAGCCGACCAAGTCGCACCATTTGGTGGAGAAGTAATCTCCAGCGCTGGTGCTTGAATGGTGAACACAGAATCGGAGACATCTGTCTGAGAAATATTTGCAGAGTTCAGTATTTTAATTTTTGCTGAGCTTGCCGTCGAAATATCTGGCACAGTCCAAGAGTAAGACCCAGATGTGGCATTTAGCGAGCTGGCAATATTATTCCAAGAATTTCCATCATCTGTGGAGTACTGCAAATTTACAAGCAAAATATTCTCTGCCGTCCAGATAATATTCTGATTAGAGCCAGTATTCCATTCCTGGCCACCATTTGGAGCCGTCAAGCTCATAATATATTCTAGCAAAGTAAATGCGTCATCTGATTTGTCACTAAGAGAAGAGTTTGAATTGTCGATAATTCTGATAAAAGCCGTAGTGGTAGAGTTTGCTGGAATGATCCAAGAATAAGTTTGCACACTTGCCCCAACAACTGCGATATCGGACCACGAGCTTTGATTGTCCAAGGAGTATTGAATTTTCACCGAATCAATATTGCTTGAGTTCCAAGTAATGTCTTGGCTTGTACCAAAAATCCATTCCTGGCCACCATTAGGAGAGATGAGGCTAATACTTGCCGGAACTCCTCCGCTCTTAGTTGAAAGTATTAGCCCGCCTTCTCCAGATGCCCACCCACGGTTGGCATCTATAAAAACTATTTCTTTAATATTGTTATTAGTATTTGTTGTTTGAGTACTCCAATCAGTACCAGCATTTGTACTTTTGAGAATTATACCATTATCCCCTGCGACATAAATAGTCGTAAGATCAGGGCTAGCAATAGAGTTCAGATTTTCGTTCGTATTGGAGCTGAGTTCATTCCAATCAATTCCGCCATTAGTTGTCTTGATTATTTTTCCCCCATCACCACAAGCAAACCCGTTGGATTGATCAACAAAAGTGATAGAGTTCAGGTTTTCTGTAATTCCGCTGTTTTGTGCCGACCAACTTGCTCCTGAGTTAGTAGATTTTAATACAGTTCCAGATTGCCCACAAATGAATATAGCCGAAGAGCTTGCGTAGGCAATCCCATACAGATTTGCATTTGTCCCGCTCGAAACATTATTCCAAATTTGCCCACCGTTTAGTGTTCTATTAATTGTTCCATCATTGCTTACAAATGTGCCAACATTGTCTGAGAAAAAAACCAATGAGTTAATCGCCTCAGAAGTTTGTGGAGATTGCGAGTTCCAAGAAGAGCCACCATTGGTGGACTTGTACAAACTTGGGACAGCGGTAGCCAGATAAACAATGGACGACGAACTTGCCCAAATCGAATTAATCTTGCTACTAATAGGAGAACTCAGTGAAGTCCAATCAGTCCCAGAGTTAGTAGTTTTAAGCACAGTTCCTCCATCACCAGAGGCGAATCCAATTTGAGATGAGGAAAAGTGAACCGAGTTTAGAGTATGCGTTGTGGAGCTAGTTTGCGAACTCCAAGTTGCAAAGAGTGCATGATTGCACAATAATATCACGAGAAGGAAAATCCATTTTCTCATAGTAAATCATCCTGATTTATTTTACTTTAGCTTTAATATCGGCATTATCTCTTGCGATTCATTGTTAGTTAATTGCAAAAAATAGACACCCGAACTAATATTTTGGTCATAAATAGACAAGACCAAAGTATTTTGTTGTTTTGAAACAGAAAGTGCAATTTCCTTGCCAAAGCTGTTATAGAGCCTAATTTCAGAGTACGTTTTCTGAGATTCAACAATTATTTCATCCCCAGAAAACCGTGCGTTACTCCTAATATTATGATTTCTGACACTATTTGGTGCCAGCTTTTCTTTAATCAAAATTATTGCATCAGCGGCAAATCGAAGAGATGAGATTTCCTCACCAGTTAGTAGATTTGTGGCAGTATAATCGAGTAATTTTTCCAATCCAGTATTATCTGTGTACACAATCTCCAGTGGAAAACTTTGATTAAGTCCTGCTTCAAAATAGTCATTGCCCCAGACGGTAAGCTGTGATTTTTGCGAGATAACATCGTTACACGCTGCGACTTGATTCAAATAATAAGTTTTTATTTCCTGATAATCACTTGCGTCATTGAGTTCTACAATTAAATTCATATTCACCCCCGAGTTATTATATCCGCAAGAAGTTTTAATTCCGGGTGAATTTATTTCATCTTCTAAATAATTTTGAGAGAGCAATAAATAATTAATCTCCACATCATTTTTATAAATAATCTTATAAGATTTATTAGGCTCGAAAATAATATTATCAAGTTGGGAATTATTAGAAAATAAATTTCCTTTTTCATCTTTAATTAATAAAATATCATTTAAATAATTATTTAAATAATCTTTTGGTAGCGAGTATTTATTGGACAAATAAGGTAGCATCTGCCACGTTAATTTTTTTGTATTTACTGTAGAATTGCCAAGTTGATCGCCTGTGACAATAGTCGTAACTGCTTTATTTGAAAAGACTTGTACACTATTTCGAGTTTGTATATTGCTAACACTCAAGTAATCTGCGTCGAGAGTTATTGGCTCATTATCAAATAATTCACTTAGTGAATTATGAGTGGGAATTAAATTTAATGTCAAATAATTCCAGCCTTTTTCAAGGGCAATAATTGGTGATTGAGCAATATTAAAATCACCAATTATGGACAGAGTATCGCTGGTAAAATAATCAGGCCCAGAAATAAAAGTCGGTAATATAAATTCCTCTATTTCATCTTTTGCGTTCCATTTTTTGAACACATACTTTTCCAATGTATTAAAACCATCTTTTTCACTTGATATTGAATTATTTTTCCAAGCTGTAATCACATTAGTTTGTGTCGAATTAATGATGGAATATCCGCCACATTTTAATTTATTATTTTCATAGTAAAATACTCCAATTGCGTCATAATTATCGAGCATTAAATCACTCTTATTGTCAAAATAAGAATTATCAATTTTAATAATACTATTGGAACCCGTCATCGAAGAATAATTCCAAGAAGCAGGAACCTTTCCGTAAAGGTCAGGAGTTTTAAAACTATAAATATAGTCATTTGAATTTTGATTATTAATGTTTTTTGACTTGAGTCTTAATTCATAATTACCACTAGCTAAGTCTCTAATAATCAATTTATTAAGGCATGCAAGAACAATATTTTCTTGTCCAGTATTTTTATTAATTAATTTAATTTCATGTCTAATATTATAGTCATTATTAATCCATTCTAGGTAAAATAAATCTTCATTAAAATAGTGCCTCATATTTGAATTAAGTGGTTGATTAACGGAGCATTTCTCCTTAAATATTTTAATAATATTATTGTTTTTATTCTGCAAGATTAATTCATTTTTATCTTCATTAATTGAGCTTAATAATGTGTTATATCCTGACTTAAAAATAGAATTAAATACAAAAATATTAGAGACATTTTCTACAGCAAATATACTGTCATTTTTTGAGAGTATAACTTCAGGAATCCCATTATTATTTTGATCAAAAATGGACAAATGACGAGCTGAATATTGACTTATAGTATCAGTAAAAAATACTCCATTTAAATTCTTTAAATAATAAATACTGTCACCCGCAGAAATAATAATATCTTCGTAACCATCAGTATTAAAATCCAAGATTAAAATATCATTTAATTGGGCATTAAATTCATCAATAAATTCAAAAGTATAATTTATTTTATTATTTTTTAGCAGTAATAATTTTATTTTATTGCCTGTATCATCAAAGACTAACACATCTTCCCAAGCGTCATTATTAACATCAATATTTAAAGTATACGGCTTATTTAGATGAATATCGATATTTTGTAGTAAAGTATTTTCGGTATAGATTTCTATTTTATTATCATAAATAATAATACTATCTTTAATTAAATTATTATTTAAATTTATTTCAGCATTAAATAATATATTTTTTGATTGGGTGTTAATTTCTTCAAATACTAAATTATTGGATTGAATATTTAATTTAAATAAAATATTCTCGGTGGCTGCCTCACCAATAAAAGTATGATCTGATTTATAAATTTTAATATTAATTAAATCTAAGGCCAAAGTATCTAAATATATCCCTTCGTTATCTTGTAAATAAATTGTGGTGTATTCTTCAGACTCGGAATAAGTTAAAAAATACCCATCAATGTAATCTAAATAAATAAAATCAGAACTAACTGATAATGAATCACTTACAAGATATTTGTTTACATAAATAAATTTATTTAAATCCGACCATTCGCCGAATTTATTTTGCAATACCGTCCTCACACGCCAAGCATATTCAGCATCTCCATCCAATATTATCCCATAATATGTATCAATAATAGAATCATTTCCTCCAATTACACCAGTAATTAAATTCCAATATTGCAACTGGAAATAATCATATTCGCCTCCAATAGACCATTCTAGCAGAGTATTGCAAGAAAACACAGTGTCTTTTGCAATTAAAACTGGGATTAAAATATCAAATTCTTCTTGCAAATAAAAAGAATTAAATTCGGAATATTCCCCACTTGTAAATTCATTATCTGCTCTCACTCTCCAATAATATTTTTTATTTAATTTTAATTCATTTTCAATTAAAAATGAATTATTAATAGTGTTGTTATCGCTCAATATATAATTAAATAATGAATCTCCAGATAACTGAAAATGATAATTAATAGAAGAGGAATTTCCGTTCCAAATAAAATTCAGCTCATTTGAAAAAATAGTGCTATTATTGAGTGGATTAAATAACTCAGGTGGGGATAATACTGCAATATCACAATTAGCTCTAACTCCTTCAAAATCAATGACTCCCAGAAATGAATTATCTGACTTATCAATGATTAAATCCTCTACATTCCCTGACCAACAATTATTCTTTGCATTAATATTAAGCGTCCCATTATTAATTATCGCATAATAATTATTGCCAGGAATAAAGCTGTTATAACCTCTTGAAGTACTACCACCAAAATCTGGCTGAGAGGAGCGTGTGGCATTACATAAATCACTATCAGATATGAACTTACAAAATTCAAATGACGGACTACTCCCATATAAATATATTAAAGAGTTCTGAGTTTTAGGCGAAAAACCATCCCTAAATTCTACAAATCTAAATGTAGACTTAATTTCTTTATTTTTAAAAATAATTCCGCCCCAATTAGTTTCTGAAGGGACAAATTGTATATAATTATTAACCTCTCCATCACAGCTAATCCGTCCATCTACGGTGATTATTATTCCATCACTAATTTCTATTATGACACCGGCATTTATAATTAAATGTCCATTTTCGGCTATTCTAAAATTCTCTTTTATTAAAACGGGGTTATCAGAAGAATTTAATTCTAATGTATTGCTCAGCACACCATTTAATTCTGTTTGTGCAAATGAACTTATTGTAAATAACACTGAACATATTAAATAAAATAATATCCATAATAATTTAGCCGTCATTACAATCACTTAAATTAATATATATAGACTCTTTATATTTATTTTTAAATTCCTTAAAATACCGCTCAGCCTTGCTCTTCTGCCCAAGTATACAATATATCTGTCCAATTCTAAGAGTTGTTTTTTCTTTAATATCCTCAGGAATTATTTCATTTAAATAAAGTTTATTTAATATTATTAAAGCATCATCAAAATCATTTTTCGTAATTAAATTCTCAGCTAAATAATATTCAGAAATAAATTTCTCAGGCAAATTAGGAGTTGCAGTTTCACTTATAAACATAAATTTATTATGAGCTTTTTTATACTCTTCATCGTAGAAAAGATCTTCAGCATCCATCAGAATATTATTCAAATCCACAATTACTTTTTTATTTTCCAAGCCGTGAATATTCAAATAAATTGTACTAGTATCAGTTATTGATTTCCTATAATGATTCTCTACATTTATTTCCTCTTCGGCATCTTCCCACTCATCTTCTCCAAAATAATTATCTTGACTCAGACTATTTGTTCTAAGGCGAGGCTTATTTATTTTTTGCACATTAGTCGCCATCGGCACCTCTTCTTCTGTGACCATTTCGACATACCCAACAGGAACCAAATCGCTATTCTCAAGCTCATCACTCTCAATATGCTCGTAATAAGGAGAGCGGACTTGCGTGCAGGACTGCACAATAATGAACAATATTAATAGGCTTTTTCTCATTTGACTTGTAGTAGCAAAAATCAAACCATAATCAATATTCCTCTCAGTACATTGTCCAATCATAAGGTCTTGCCACATCATCCCACAATATAACATAAAAAATTAAATATCAGAAATATCACAAATAACACAGAAAAAATAAAAATATAAAGAAAAGCGTTATATTATGAATAATTAATATAACCATTGTCATATTGAAAAAATTACCTTGTTTATGAATACTCTAAAAGACTATAAATAAATATAGTAAATGCCTGAATAATGTCGTATATACTGATTATTATAGTGGATATAAGTTTATCGTAAATCTATAATCTCAAAGTCATCTATACTTTCTAATTTTATGCTTTGAACTTGTAGTGGGTTAAAGTGGAGAGATATTATTTTCCAGCTTTGAGTAAAACCATCAGATTGGAAAGACATTCTTTTTACTTTATAATTCTTATCCAATGCAAGCTCAATCTCACTTTGATCTTTTTCAGATTTTAACAAAAGTATAAAGATACCAGCCTCATTTTTAGAGCTATGTTTTTTCTTGAGTGAAATTGGTTTATAATTCTTTTTTAAATTTAAAAACAAATTAGGAATGGAGATTTGCCCATCAAAATTTTCATAATTGGTAATTGTCACTTTCTTTTTTTCAATGTCATAATTCCAAACCGTAACAGAGTCGCAGGCAATCATTCTGTTGCCAAGATCAATTCTGTATTTATTTCCTTTTTCAATATAAATACTCGCATTCTTTTCGCTGGAGTATTCACTAGAATAAATTATTTTAAATCTTTGGGCATTTTCAATTTTATCAATAAGATCATTAAATATTTTATTTTTATCACCCGCATTTAAATCACAAACCAGATAGAATAAAAAAACAATTAATATGCTAGTCAATTTTTGCATTAACTTCTCCTCTTAGCCCTTTGAATCTGACCAGCTCCACACCAATCGAGCCAATAAAAACTTTGCTTTCAACCAGCACCGGAATTTTTCTCTCATCATCACTAAGCCAAATAACTATACTGCCATCATTTTTAAATAGCCCACCCTTTTTGACCATTGGCTCTAGTTTTATTGTCCTGAAAGTACCGGCTTCAACCTCGATGGTTTCACGAGAATGAATCCTAACATCGAGCGTGTAGGTGGAGTCCTTATAAAAATTATAAAGAGAAATTACATCGCCTTTTTTGTAGAGGGAAAGATCGTAGGTTCGCAAATAATACATAGCCGAGGCAATATCTTGGACATATTCTTTTATCTCGAAAGTATCTTTTTTAACAAATGCTTTGTGGTTGATTTGGTCGAATTTTGTAAACACATCACGCTTATAATTTCCCTCTCTTATGCGTTGTTCATATTCCCAAGGGAAAATTCCAAGAGTATCAATTTTGGTGATATATATATCCTTGACCCTATAGAGCCAATCCAATTTCTTGAGCGAGTGGACTTCATATCTTACGTCAAAGCATGCTCTATCATTAACAAACACTGGTTCAGGCATGATTTTAAACGAGCCCCTCCCAGCCGTTATCCATCCATAGACTATGTCGTATTCGAGGGTTTCACCAAGACCAAAGGCATTGTTTTCTACCTTCCTTATCTCCATGATTGGTTCTGCATTGCCCCAATAGTAAAGGCAAAGGAGAGAAAATGTAAGCAATATGAATTTCATATTTTAATATAATTGGATAAAAAATAAATAGTTATTTCTTCGGACTACACTTTGTTCTACCCAATTTACACAAAAGTCATTCAAAATCTATGAGCATGGAAAATCTCATAGTATTTGCAAGCGGGTGGTTTGCCTCGATTGCGAGTAAATAGCCAAAATCAAGTTTGAATATATCATAGCGAATCCCCATTCCTATGTTCCCAAACTGGCGACCACCAATTGAGGAAGGTTCATAGAAAAATCCACCACGAAATGCCACAACCTTCTGATACCAGTATTCCACCCCCATAGCCAGTTCAACTCCAGGATTTTCCCATGCCGAAATTAATGACAAAGGGATTGGGTCTGAACTAAGCTCATCTCGTTTAACAAGGAGCTTGCCAACATCGAATGCAATCAGAAAATCATTAAACTCATCTTCATAAGCCGTGATTGCAAAACCAAGATTTAGACTTGTTGGCAGTGGGTCAGCCTCTGAGATATAAGTAATCTTTGGACCAATATTTTTGAGATTAAACCCAATGGAAAGCTTGTCTTCGAGCAACCAAAGGTCGATTGGTTTCCAAAGAAGCCCAATATCAAATGATACACTACGCCCCGTACCTGCTTTATTTGTTAATTGATCTGTTGGAGTGAGATTAGATTGAATATAACGAAGTTGCAATCCCGCGCCTAGGTTTGGTGCTATAATTGTCCCATAAGACAGGCTAGCAGCAAATTCGTTAGAGCGAAAAGATCCCCCTTGGTTTCCCTGTTCATCTGTGCTAATAAATTCACCAAGATCCATTAATATAAAATTAACGGCTACCACCCCGTCAATGGCTTCAATGAATTGACCATAAGTAATATTTCCATAATTTAGATCTGCGTTGAATTGTGGAAGCCAAGGAGAGTAGGAGAGTGCAAATTGACGATACGGTCTGAGTTCTGCATCTGGGTTGAATTGATCTTCGTATGAAGGCTCAAAGTAGTCAAGGAATCCTAGTCCAGCAGGGTTCCAATAAACTGCATTTATATCATCGGCGATTGCCGTCCCTACCTCACCCATGCCAGAGGCTCGTGCGTCTGGTGAGATTAACAGAAATGGCACAGCCGATCCGCCTTGAGCATACGACAATTTGCCCACCGAAACCATGGCAATAAAAACAAGTACTGTTATCTTAATATATTTTTTCATTTTCTTTCTAAACCTTAGTATAAATTATTTATTATCTATTTTACTTTACCACAACCATTTTCATCGCTCAGGGTTTTGTTGAAGTCAAAAGCCACCTCATCCCCCCACTTTTCTTCACAACCCATCCTCTTTCATCCCCGCCACATTTCTCTCATTCCCTACCTCTTTCATCCCCCCCCATCTCCTACTTTTACTTTATTGCGACCATTTTCACTTTCGAGACTATTTTCCCATTCCCATCGCTCAGAGTTATATTGTATGCAAAGGCACCAGTTCCAACACTAAAGCCATTTTCGTCTAGTCCATCCCATTCTACTTCTGCTGTATGAGCGTCAGATTTTTTACCTCCACCTCCGCTACTCAAAGTAGATTTCAGTGTTCTAAGAAGCACGCCATTGGCAGAATAGATTTCAATCACAGATTCAACCTCTTCATTTATTTCGAAGCTGACCTTATTGTATGACTCAACATCTAGGTTATGCCTAAATCTGATTGTGGTATTTTCTACTATTGGGTTTGGGTATGTTATTATTTCCCCTATCCAATACTGATCTTGGGGCGAATTTACATAAAAATATGTTGAATCAACCGAATAATTATTAAAAATATCCCACACTCGTACAATCACCGTATTTCTTCCTTCGACTAGCCCAGTGAGTTTCTCCGAGGCCGATCCGTAGTCCTCTTCAATCAGCTCATATTTTCCTGTGAGGTCAATGCCGTTTGGGTTATTATTTACCCAAGCCTCAATCCTATGACCAATTCCATAACCTGTGGAGTTAATTCCTTCTGTATCTCTGAGGTCTACAATCAATGCTGGGTTGGCAGAAATAATATCGCCTGCTTTAAAGTTCCTAGAATCAACAAAGAGGTTTATGCCTGGACCTTCTCCATCAGATGTGGCAGTCTCATCAATGCCAGATACTTTGAATGTAGAGAAACTCCCTCTTGCAAAAGATTTTTCATCGCCAGAGACAGCGTATGCCAACATTCTTCCGTAATTATCGGAGTATGAAATATCTTTTGGTATGGTGACACTTATGTCAAAAACCCCATCTTGCACATTCGATATTGCTCTGTTTAGCATTCCGCCGTATTTTTCAAAATTAAATGTTGAACCTTCCTCAACGATGCTAAAGCTACGTTCTCCATCATAGATTGTGAGTGAAAGGTTACCATTAAAACCAAGGTCATGGCTACTGTCTTTATTCAGGATTCTTCCTTGTATGTGGATTTTCTTGAGTCCTTCGAGCGGAATTTCATTATCTTTTGTAATCACATTGTCAATCATATCAATCGAAACTATTTTGTCTGGTATATTCAGAACCAATAATGGGTCGCCCATAAGAAAGTATTTCTGATCATTTGAACCGTATCTCTTTTGTTTAATTTTGTAGAGAGCCTCACCCAATGTTTTCATACTTCCATCTTCATGTCTTTTAAATAATTCTGAATAGAAGAGTTGTGTGAAAAAATTACTATTAGAAGAATAAACAAGTCTTGTGGCCGCCATTATCGCAATCGACCCACCAATTTTTGAGAAGAGCATTTCCTCGGCTGCGGCTTTGCCACCGGATTTATCGAATCTACCAAACTCACAAGTAGCAGCGGTAAGGAAGAATAGTTTATCTAGGTTTGTGAGCTTAGGCAACATCACATCTTTTTCGAATAATTTCTCATGAGCCCACAAGTTAGGATTCCCGTGTCCAGTCCAGTTCATCATCAGCGTACCATCCTCACGTGCAATTTTTATCAGATCAAGTGTAGCGGTAGCTTTTCGTCTTCCGCCCGAGCTATACTGAGTTGGGTACTCAACTAGGTATATTTTCTTCTGCTGCATATCTTTTGGCAGATAATTACTGGAAAGATCCTCGGAATCATTTAAGTGTTCCCTTTCATTATTCCTATAAGTTGAAATTCCGTCATCTGCTAGCAGACTAACTCTAGTTCTCCATCCGTCCGAGGATGATTTGTTTTCATAAATATCAAGTTTTTCAACAAACCACATCCCTTCTTCGTTATTCTCCACCGGGATTCTCCCCATAGCAATATCAGTTATCCTGTCATTGCCGACCACCATTGCATAAAAATCATCATAGGAAGATGTCCCCGTCTCGCTCAAATAATCCACATCATCGAGTGTTAGGTATGGAGGAACAAAATTTGTTTCTTTCACCGATACTTTTCTATAATCGGTATGCCCATCTCCCCAAAGTACCAAATAGCTTGGCTTGGTTTCCAAATTATGTATAAGATACGCCACATAATCACGAATGGCTGTCACATCTGGCAATCCAGAAGAGAACTCATAATATATATCGTCTGTGGTGACTAACTTAAATTTGAGATCAGAAGTTCCCTCCCTGTATTCTTTATATTTTGTAGCCGAGGCTAGGAGATCTTTGTGAGTTATAACAATCACATCACAGGGCGAATAGTCGTTCAAGAGATCGGCAATTTCTACCTTTTGCATAACTGTTGGCGATTGCAATTCCGAGCTTATATAAAACTCGACAACAGATTCAATGCTTTTTCTTATAATAATTTTGTCTTTATCATTTGCGTAATTTTGGAGTAATTTCGGATTTGCTCTATCGGTAATATCAAAAGCAAATTTCTCTTTGTTTGAAAAACCACCAACCGAATACTCAGTATTTCCAATGAGTGCAGGCTCTGAGAAGAAGTTCAATTCATTGTTAATTGCCATAAACGAGCGTGGGTAATGAATCTCAAAAAAGTCAAGATAACCAGGTGGTATTCCAGATGACAGGTATTCAAAATCCAATCGGGAGCGGTTATCGTTTGAGATTCTGTTCGAGTTGATGACAATTTCGCTTGCTCTGCGTCTTGCCACTGCATATTGGCTTTCCCCTAGTCCAAAGATTGTCTTTTCTTCTAAAATCGCACCATTCTCTTGAATAGAAAAGGTAGCATTTTCTTTGTATTTATGAGCTACTGTAATTTTATATTTGATCTTACCAAAGCGGTCCAACTCGTGCAACATATTTGTATATGTTTTCTTATTGAAAGCATCTCCAAAGAACTGACGAGATGCTCCGAGCGAAAACGGGCTTACAAGCTCATCTTCGTGCAATAATCTATGGATATAAGTCGATGGCCTGTGTTCTATTTCTCCAGAGAATCCCGAGGTCTGTGCTTCTATCCCAACTTCACCATCCCAGGTGAGCGTATAAAAATTCTCAAAGCTATAATAATTATTGAATTTCTTGAAATCAAATTCTTTTTCATCATATTCAAACCCTTTTGTTCCAGCACCAAAGAAAATAATATTCTTGAGCGATCCATCGGAATTTGTTCTAACGATAATTTCTTGTTCTTTGGGCAGGTTTGCTAAATAATCAATCTCATCATCTGTCTCTGGAAAAACTTCGGCAAGTGGTTTCCCACCAGTCCCATATAATTTTATGGTGGAGATTTTATTTGCTGGGACATCCACTCCTAGTTCCAACAAATCACCTTTTGAGATAGAGTAAACCCCATCTTTTGGTATTTGAATCTTAACCCAGTTTTGTTTTGAAACAGAGGATTGCAAGCTATTTCTGTTAAATTTATTATTTCTCTTTTTAAATTGAGAATTATTATCTGGCGTGAAATCTATTCGGAGTGTAATTTCTTTTGGTATTAAAATATCGCCTGAGAGTGCGTCAAATCTTGCGGCTGTGAACTCAATTCTGAGCAAATGCTTATCTTTTGCTATGCCGGCGTAATAATATTTAAAATCGGCAATGTCTTTTGGTTCAAAATAATTCTCACCCAAAACATAATCACGACTTGTGAGTGTCTTGTCCAAATAAGACAAACGTGGTGTCATCACATTCGAGAGGATATTATACCGGATATGTCCAATTTGCCGAACTCTGTACGAAGTACCATTTGGAATTGTAATATTTTCAGAAACTATTAGGTGGTAAGGATCCCCACTGAAGCCACCAGAGTCACTTGCGTATTTAATTGACGGCAAGAATGTATCAAAGCCATGTTTTGCTTTATAATGGCGAACTTGCTTGAGATCTGGGCGATATGTAATTGTCACACCACTTGCGTCCTCTGAGACAATCTCAACGGAGGCAAACATTTGCATTGGAAGAAACAAAGACAGGATTAAGATTAAAAAAGGCATAATAGTCCACCACAATATATTTTAACAAACTGCATAAATCACTGAAGAATCAGTTCCTGAAGCATCAGCTCCTGAAACATCAGCTCCTGAAACATCAGTGACAAATATGTATAAAAAATAAAACAGTAAACTAAGACAACAATAGGCAACCAAATGAATATGAACGAACATCCCAAGCACAGTAACGCAGATATAGGAAAAATGTTTCAAATTATTTTAAATATTTTGTTAATCTACCGAAGTAAAGCAACTAATTTAAACATTTCTCATTTTTCAAATGTCACAATGTGACAAAAAAGATGCCTTACCATCGGGGGGACGTGATAGTAAGGCATGCAGCATAAAGAGGAAGAACGACATGGTCGCAATATGACTTTCGTCACGATATGGACTTTCGTCGTCTTTGATAGGTGACCGTTGGTCACCTGAGCAGGAGACGAGATTCGAACTCGCGACCCCAACCTTGGCAAGGTTGTGCTCTACCACTGAGCTACTCCCGCATTTGCCATCCACTAAATACAATTAAGAACGAACTACAAATTTAAAACGCAAAGCCCTAAGTTCCAAACAAAATGTTAAAAAATATAATCAAATTTACTTTTCAACATTTTTTTCACATCCTCTGCATTTACCTCCAAACCCACATCAAGTTCTGTGCCAACAAACTCTTTTTCTAATATATTTTTTTTAAGTTTGGAATGTCCAGTTCCAATTTCAATCCTCATGGAAGTCACTCCTTTGCCTTCAATCCCACATGGGATTATATAATCAAACTCACCCAAGTCATTACTGAGATTCAATGCCAGCCCATGGGAGGTGACCCAGCGCGCGCAGTGAAGTCCCATTGCACATATTTTTCTTTTCTGATCCACCCACACACCCGTCAGCCCATCAACTCTTGTGCCAGAAATACCAAACTCTGAGATGGTCATTATGACTGCTTCTTCAAGGTTTCTCAAGAACCAATGTAAATCTTTTTTAAAATCATTTAGATCAAAAAGAGGGTAGGCAATAAGTTGCCCAGGGTTGTGCATTGTCACGTCACCGCCACGGGAAGTCCAAATCAAATCCACATCATTTTTCTCGAAATAAGAATCGGAGCGGAGCAAATTTTCTTTGCTTCCATTTTTGCCGATGCTGACGACCGAAGGGTGTTCACAAAAGACCAAAGTGCTTTTCCGCTCACCCTTTTGAATCTGGGAAACATATTCATTTTGTTTGTCCCATGCTTCTTTATATTTTATCATTCCCCAATCTTCAAACTCAAATTTTGACATAATATTT
>JAJRPT010000103.1 GCA_024280675.1 Bacteroidota bacterium | reverse complement strand
GGGTTGGAGAAACTAAAATTATTGGAGGAAAAGCCTATTGAGGTAATTATGGCAACATTGCCAAGCACCCAATATTCAGACTGAAGAGATAAATCATACCCAGAGCCAGTGCCTCCTTTGAAATTACAACAATATGTCGTGTCAGTAAAAAAATCAAAATCAGTTCTTGGTTTATTAAGCGAATAAGATCCACCAAGCCCCAAATATAATTTTGGAATTTCAAAGGGCAAGCGATTGCTTGACTTCCAATCAAAACCTTGGGAATTGGCAACTAATCCAAAGGCAATAAAAATTAGAACTATATATATTTTCTTTGTCAAATATTTTAGCTAGTTAATTATTAATAGTTTTTTGCTAATAACTTGGCTTCCAATGGTAAAATGTGCAAAATATTGTCCAGACAGAAAGTTGTCTTTATCAATGCTAAAAACTATTTCATTTCCCTGACCAATAAATGTTTTGCTCAGCATTGTATCACCAAAAATATTGTACATCCGAAAGTGTATAAGCTCATCAATATTTTTAGAGCTAATGCTAAATTCAATTTTGCCCAATAATGGTTTCTCTGCAACTCCTACTTCCACCAGCCCATTGTAGAATTGAATGAGATTCTCTAGGCCACAAAGAGAGTCAATGGAAATATATCCAGAGTTGTTAAATTCAATATCTAACAAGTCATCACAATTATCATCAAAGAACCTAGGGTTGGAAAAGCTGAGAAGTGTTCTTTTGCTATTGCCCAAAAATGAATCGAAAGCTAATATTAATAGTGTATCGCTCGGGTTAAATGTCTCAGGCCCAGGCATTTGTAAATCAATTTCCAAAACGCCTGAATCATCACCGGCAATAATGCTAGAGAAAAGATTTGCCCCTTGGGCGGCAGTTCCTTGGCTGATGTATGAACGGTAGGAAAGCATTGTAGGGTTAAAGGAAACTGTGCTTGTGAAAGCTGCGGCAAGACTGACTTGTTGCCCGCTCACAATTATTGGTACAAAAATCTCAGTACCAGGTTTATAGCTTTGGTTCATTATTTTGATTACGCTGGAGCTTGGGTCTATCCCACCACCACTTAAATAGACAAATCCGTTTTTGTTGTCTTGCCCAAACCCACTATAATTGATAATCAAGGAGTCAGTGAAAGTGCTTTTATCACTTGGGTGAAATGCTACAGTTATGGAGATTGTATCCCCTGCCTTGATTAACTTTTCACCCTCGTCTATCGATGAAGAAAAAACTGAAGGCTTAGTCGTCTCCACATAATTAATTATTAGATCATCATTGCCAATATTTTTGACAATCAACTCTTTTTCGGAATAACTCGGGCAATTTGCATTTGCACTTATTGGAATATTTCCAAAATCTAAACTGTCTGTCCAAATATTAATCTTTGGGGCTATGGCTCTTCCTCTTATCCTAAACTTAAAATAGGCTTGGTCTTGGTTGGAAACTCCGGCTATATTTCGTTCGAGCAAGTCGGTCTCTATAATATATTCTGCCCAGAAGAGCCCGGACTCTGTGGCTTCAATGTCGAGCGAAAGCTCCACCCCTTGGAACAAGTTAATACTTTCGCCAATCTCAGCAATATTCTCAATCACATTAACTGTGCAGTTATCGGTGTTCAGAGTAATGCCTTTAATCCCGACTCTCATATTTCCATCATTTTCAACAAATGCTCTTACATTTTCATTCTCTCCAAGAGCTATGTCACCAATATCAATAATGTACCAGTTGCCAGTATTTTCAAAATCGTGTGAGCCGGCGTACAAGTCCAAAGAATGATTGACACCAGTGCCAGAAATTGTGGCAGACACTTCCGACTCTCCGCCCTCTTGGTTAATGAATTTAATAATATAGAGGGCAGAGTCTGGTCCTCTGTCTTTGGGGAGATAAGTTATTACAAATTTTTCGTCATTGGTCAGAGGATCGGTCTTTGGTGCTAAATCAAATGGGAATTCCTTGCCGAGTAGATTTATTGTAATCTCACCACTGACAAGCTCAGATGTTATAAATTTTAGTTCGCCTGAGCTTACGGTTAATTTCCCATCGCTATTGTTTCTTATGTTGAGATCTGTTTCCACTCCAATCCCATCGCCGATTAGCACGGAGTCAAAAGCAATTTTCTTATCCCAAATAAAATCATTCTCCCACAAATCAATATCGGCGGGACTTGCCCTTCCTTGCAAGAGAAACTCACGCTTGTAAATAATATCAACCACGTCTTCTTTTGAGCTAACGCCCAGCTGAAGGCGTGCCTCCATTAGCCCAATAGTTTTTAAGACTGTAGAGTTTGGATAAAACTCTACGGTTCTGATTATCTGCCCACCTGGTGGAATTGCAATATTATTGGTTCCTGTGGCTTCTTGGAAATGTGGGTGGGTGTTGTTGGGCGTGATTGTATTTGATTCATTTGTAATAAAAGTAAGTCCTTCCCCATTCCAAACTGTGTTGGGTGAATTATTTTCTATAATAAATGTACGACTTATTACGTCATTGTCGGTGCCTCTCATTCCAAAATCAACAGTATCGAGGTCTGCCCTTTGATAATAGATTTTGATTTGAGAAAATATTTCACCAGAAGTTGAAACTTTTATCAGAAAAAACGGTATAAATATAAGGAACTTTAGCAATCTTGTTTACTTTATTGTTATGTTTTGGTAAATTGTGTGTTCTTCAGATAAACAATTTTACGAAAAAGAAATTTAATTAATCAAACTAAAAGGTATATTGAAATGAAACTGACTATTTTAACTTTTGTCACACTTGTGATACTGGGCTACACTGCTTTTGCCCAACCAAAACTCGAAATTGTGGGCGGAAACAAATTCGACTGGGGAGAAGTCAAGCTCTCAGACAGCCCACTAAAGACAAAAGTTCTTCTTAAAAATGCTGGAACAGACACGCTTCACATCCAAAACATTAAACCGGCTTGTGGTTGCACAACCGCTCCATTGGACAAGAACAAACTTGCCCCCGGAGAGGTTGCGACTCTGGACATCACATTAAAACTATCTCATGGCGGACCAATGGGAAAAAATATTACTATAACATCGAACGACCCAAGTGGCACAAAAAGAACCCTTAGGATTCATGCCGATGTTCTTGAAATGCTCAAAGTCAGTCCCTCGAAAACACTTCGTTTCGCAGATTTGCAAGTCGGGGCTGAGTCTTTTGCAAAGGTAACAATTCACAACAAAGATAGCAAAGCAATCAAAGTCACAAAAATTGAAGTAAAGCCAAGCAATATGCTGGTGACCATTTACGACAGCAAGGGGAAGAAGCTCTCCGACAACTTTGAGATAGGACCAGGCAAAAAAGTTGATTTGGAAGCAAGGGTTACTCCAGACAAGAGTGGATATTTCAAAGCAAATGTTATGATTTACACCAACCACAAAGATTTCAAGACTATTAAGCTAAAAGGCTATGGCAATGCCAAAAATTCGCCAGTCTTTAATAATTAAAGCTCTTAGCAAAGAAAAGATAGGAATATAAATCAAATTCAAAAAAGCACAATGCAGCCTCATTGCCATTATGCTTTTTTTTATTATAAAAAATATCTAGTTTTGTGCCGTGGCTCAGAACTCTAAGCAAAAATGTTTACAAAAGATTTGCTAAAAGCTCTGAATCTGAAAATAAAATTCTAAGTGAATGTTGAGACTAAACTGCTGAAATTGTGTTATTATAAATTAATCACTCATACAGTTATTGTTCTTGTATGAGTTAGGAAAAAAAATATGTCTAAATATACTTTGGCGATTATTAAGCCCGATGCCGTGGGCAATGCCGGTGCAATTATTGCAATGTTTGAAAAAGCTGGATTTAGAGTCAGGGCAATGCAGAAGATGAATCTTTCCAAGGGTCAAGCCTCTGCTTTTTATGCCGTACACAAAGAGCGTCCATTTTATTCTGCATTGGTTGATTATATGACTTCTGGACCAATCGTTCCAGTTGCACTCGAAAAAGATAATGCCGTGGCTGATTACCGCAAATTGATTGGTGCGACAAACCCTAAGGACGCAGAAGAGGGTACGGTTCGGGCAATTTATGGGAAATCAATCGAAGCCAATGCCGTGCATGGCTCTGATTCGGACGAGAACGCAGCGATTGAAACTGCATTTTTCTTTCCAGCTTGTGAGCTTTCTTAAATATTTGAAAAACTGCTAAACAAACTATAATTTGATGGAAGATTACAAAAAGCTCTCAAATACAGTGTTGGTCAAAAACCCTTACTGGGAGTACCGCCAAGATGAGTTCGTGTTGCCAAATGGCAAGGTGGGCGATTATTATTACGCACATACTCCAGGATCTACTTTGGTGATACCTATTCTTGAGGATGGAAGAATTGTGATGTGCGAGCAGTATCGGTATTTAAACCAGAAGAAGAGTTTGGAGTTTGCCGGTGGTGGGCAGGAAAAAGGAATAAGCCCGCTCGAAAATGCGATAAAAGAATTAAAAGAAGAAACGGGCTATAGGGCAAAACATATTGAAGAGATTGCCCACTTTAATCCATACAACGGCATTGCTGACGAAATTTGTAGAGTCTTTGTGGCTAGCCAATTAACTGCGGGCAAAACAAATCAAGATGAAACCGAATACATAGACACTGTAATTTTAACAAAAGATGAGATTGGTCAAAAAATTAAATCAAATCAGATTTGGGACGGCATGACACTGGCCGCTTGGGTATTTTTTCTTAGCCAAGATTAATCCTCATTCAAACACATTTAACAATAATTATTATGAAAATATTTAAACTAATGCCACTGCTATTGATAATAAATTTTCTAGTGGTAACGTATGCCCTCGCACAAGACAAGACCGCAACTCCGGGCAATTTTTCGTCTGAGCAAGAAGACAATAGAATTGCCAAACTAGATTATGATATCAGACTTAAATTCCCGCTGAATGTGACTCTGGGCTATAGGATGGATGAGGAAACAGAATATGAGCGTATGTATGAAGACTCCTCAAAATATTCCTTTAAGCGAACTTACACTTACTTCTTTCGCCTAGTTTGCAAACAATCTCCAAGTGATGGCTTGCAGAAAATAACTGTCTTCATCGACTCACTCACCTATCATTTCAAGGACGACAAAAGGGAAACAAGTTTTCACAACTCCCAAGACAGAGTGCCTCCACTCAATAGAGTAGATTTTCTAAAGACTTTTATTCCAAATAGCTTGGTCTTTGATATGTATTATGATTATTATGGAGGTGTGGTCAAGCTCGATGGCCTTATGCTCGAGGCTAAGCGAAATGATATAACTGACCCAATACAAGGATTTAAGAATAATCCTCGGATGACCGAGTTTTATCTCAACCGAATGTCGCAAGCAGATTTGACGCATATTGTAGATTTAGCAAAAAGACTACTGCCTCAGAAAAAAGCTAAAAAAGATAGTCTATGGAAAACAAATTTTGATTTTGATATAAATTATGAAACTTACTCCACACTTGCCAGTGTGAAATTTACCAAGCTGGTAGCCAATCATTACTACATTGAAGCGGTTGCCGATTCAATGATTCTAAAGAATAAGAAGTTTATGGTCGAAGATTTAAAAGAGGAAGCAAAAGCTGAGGAAAGTTTTGCATCGGGGAAACTGTCACTTAAAATTTCTACATCAGGAATATTAAAATATTTGACATCAGAGTTCGAGGCTCAGACCAAGGCTCACGTCAAAAATACACCTTTTACCGAAAAGATAAAAACACAAACAAACTGGACTCAAACCGGTATGTGGCGTTAAATTCTTTTGATTACATGGCGAACAACCCCTTGCAGTTCAAATTGGTAGAACTCGCCAATTTCGATTGGAAAGAATTTCTTATTTGCCGCCTCGAGCATAGGCTTAGAGTTTTCATAAATTAATGTCTTAACAGTCAATTCTCCATTTAGCGAGGCGATGACCACATCATTTTCTTTTGCTTGGGCAAGAGTGTCTACTATTAAAAAATCACCATCGTTGATATTTTTGTCAATCATAGACTCTCCAGAAACTCGGACAAGTATCATATCCGAGTTGTTGCCAAGCAGGAATGACTTTAAGTCAATTTCTTGCTTGGAGACTTTAATTTTGCCGCCAATTTTGGGACTGGCATTAATTAACCTAGACTCAAAATGATATTTGCCCTCAAGTTTTAATATTTCTTTTACTTTCATCTGTGCCTGTTTCTACTTTGGAAATTTTACTCAAGACCTCAAAATGTATGCCATTTCGGAAAAGTATAATAATTTGATTTAAATATTTTATTAAACTCCTCAAGTCAAGCACAAACTATAAAAAAAAGTGTCTATTCACAATCAATAATTTTTTTGTTATATTGCCCAGTGTGGGAATTGCCAATTTATTATTATTTTTTTGAACAATCAATAAACTTGAGATTAGCAAGAAGATGGAAACAACAAATATTTTACTAGAATACCTACCAGTCTTTGTTATGGTGCTTGTTGGTGTGATAGTCGGGGGTGCATTTTCTCTGATGAGCGAATGGCTGGGGGCAAGGCGTACAACTGCGGGAAAACAAACCACTTACGAATCTGGTATGGTTCCAGTTGGTACTGCAAAGGAGCGTTTCTCTGTTAAGTTTTATATGGTAGCGGTTTCCTTTTTGATATTCGACATAGAAGTTGTGTTCATGTACCCTTGGGCTGTGCAAATGCGTGAACTGGGTACAATTCCTTTTGTTGCAATGATGATATTTATTTTAATTCTCCTGATTGGCCTCTATTATGAGATTAAAAAAGGCGGCATCAAATGGGATTAACTCACTGCTTTTCCCTTGCAATTATTTTCGCTCAGCCAGATGAATAACAATAGAAAAAAATGATAGGATTATATTTATGAGTACGGGACTGGGATTTGAAAATGCGATTGAACGAGATGGTTTCTTCACTACTTCTTTAAACGAAATAGTGAAATGGGGACAGAAGAATTCACTCTGGCCAATGCCACTAGGAATCTCCTGTTGTGCAATCGAAATGATGGCAATGGGTGCCGCGCGGCACGACATATCTCGATTTGGCTCAGAAGTTATGAGAATGACACCCCGACAGGCTGATATATTATTGGTTGCTGGCACTGTGACATACAAAATGAGTCACGTGGTCAGAAAGATATACGACCAGATGCCTGACCCTAAATGGGTGATTGCCATGGGGGCTTGCTCTTCGACTGGTGGAATGTTTCGGAGCTATTCCGTTGTCCAAGGAATCGAAGAGTTTCTGCCAGTAGATGCTTATGTTTCTGGTTGTCCACCACGTCCTGAATCTGTGATAAAATCGGTGATGTTGTTACAAGATAAAATCAAAAATGCTTACCGCCCCGATTTAATAAACTTGGGCAAAGATGTCACAAAAACTCCAAAGCAAGACTTTTTCCCTACCGATTTCCAAGGAGTGGAAACACAAGCAAGTCTAGGTGATTAATTCTTGATGTTATTTGAGATTAAATCAATTATGGATTAGAAATAATTATGCAAAAAAGTGCAGATAAGATGCTTGAGGTAAATCTCAAACAGAAAGAATATTATGAGATTTCCGAAGGCGAGCTTTATAACACAGAAAAACAAAATATTGCCACAAGGCTTTGGACTATTCTCAGGAATAGCTTCAATGGTTTTCGCTCCGAATCAAATATCGAATCTGATGTAATTGAAAAGCATTGGGAATGGATTGGTGGCATAAGTAGTGCGAAAATTTTAGATCTTGGTTGCCACACAGGAAATCCACTTAGCCTTGATTTAGCTCAGAAATCTAAAGAATACATAGGGATTGACCTTAGCTCATCAGCCATTAAGATATTGCAAGAAAAAATTGATGCTTTAGAAACACAGAATGCAAAAACATTTTCGCTAGACTTTCTCAGCACAGATTTTCAAGAAGAGCACAAGAACTCGATTGATATAATTTACGCAAAAGCAGTTGCCCATCACTTCAAAGAGTTTGATTTGTTTTTAGAAAAATGTGATTATGTACTAAAAGATGGCGGCAAGGTAATAACATTTGACCCAGCAGACACTTACCTTCCAATGACAATTCTTCGGGCCGCTTACCGTCCATTTCAATCAGACAAAGATTGGGAATGGCCCTTCACCAAACAAACTTACAAAGAAATTGAAAAAGTATTTAAGATAACAGATATTATCGGGATTCTTGGCAGGTCAAAGTATGCTTTTCCAGTTTATTTTCTAAACAAGAATCTTGGAATGAAACTAGCTAAGAGATTCCACTCCTATGACAAACTTCACTCAAAAGACAATGGCAAAGCTCTATGGTCATGTATGCAAGTGGCAATGTGTTGGCAGAAAGTCCCGTAGGGTGGTAATTTGAACATTGAAAATTATTTCGGTTTCCTTTTATGAGTTTAAAATTAAGTGTGATAACTCCATCTTTTAATCAAGGGCATTTTATCGCCCAAACAATAGATTCGGTGCTTAATTCCAAATGGGACAATATTGAATATATTGTCATCGATGGTGGGTCTGGTGACGAAACTGTAAACATTCTCAAACACTACTCAGAAAAATATCCAAACAAAATTACTTGGCTGTCCGAAAAAGACAGAGGGCAGACCCACGCCATCAACAAAGGGCTAGCAATGAGCTCAGGAGATATAATCTGCTATCTCAATTCCGATGATTATTTTGTAGAAGGTGCAGTCGAAGAGGTGATGGAGCATTTTTATAATAATGAAAATACAATGTGGCTGACAGGTGATTATATTATAATTGATGAAAATGGGAAGGAAATCCAGAGCTTTGTTGCACGCTACAAGAGATTGCTTCGCACTTTGCCCAAGTCACTTACCCTCTCGATTGCAAATTATATTATCCAGCCCTCGACTTTTTGGAGAAGGGAAATATTTATTGAATATGGTAATTTCGATGAGGATTTGCACTTGACCATGGATTATGATTATTGGATGCGGATTATCAAGAAATACCCACCACACATTTTAAAATCTGCTATTTCTGCATTTCGAATTCATGGCGATTCTAAGGGCGGTACCGTATTTGAGGAACAGTTTGCCCAAGAGTATGAAACGGCAAAAAAACACGGAGTCACCGGTCTTCCTTTGTTTTTGCATAAACTTCACAACATTGCAATAGTCAAAGCATATAACTTTATCAAGTAGGCTTTGTCTCAGCTAGTTTCACTTCTCCAAAATAACTGTGCAGATTTTTAGACATAAGCAAGACTTTGCTAAATTTCTAACAACAAATTATTTATTTTTTTGATTTAAGAAAAACAAGCCTTAAATTGTCGTATATTTTATCACAAGAATTAAAAAAGGTTTACGAGTTATGAAAAATTATCTACTAATGTTAGTGCTTGCATTATTTTTAGCATTTGCAATTATGGGCTGTTCCGATGATGACGATGGCGGGGGCAATACAGATACTACTGTTTATCCTGATTGGGGAAGCAGTGCTAGCATTTCTGTTTCAGTTGGAGATGGTCAGACTGTGTATTATTCACTAGAAAATGGTGAAGTAGGCGGATCTAGTCACAGCGACTGGCACATTATGCTCACCGCTCAAGGGCGAAGCATTCTGGCTTCGGTTCGTGCGAGCAATATTCTTTTTGTTTACGAGATTCCAGATTATACAGTTACAGATTTCCCAAAGGATGTTTCGTACCTATTAGTTTTAGATACAATTGAATTGCCGAAACTTTTAAATTATTATGACAAGTGGGAGAGTGGTGCCTTCAACCAATCCGAAGGTGGGGAGTTCGATTTTGGATGGGGTCAATATGACCCAGGAACAAATACACTAAGTGGGAGTAGAG
>JAJRPT010000102.1 GCA_024280675.1 Bacteroidota bacterium | reverse complement strand
TCCATGCCGTGCTCATCATCGACACAATATCAATGTCTAAATACATTGTATTCCACTCTGAATCAAATATCACCCAAGTTCCAACTTTTTCTTTGGTATAATCAGATTTATCGTCAAATTCAGCTAGAAAAGAGTCGTAAAGGTCTAGTGGGCGGAGTAGTTTATCGGCAATAAGTTCATGTGCTGGAGTTTCATCAGATACTGCCTCAATGATTAAACCAAGGAGCAGATAATTCGTGTTTGAGTAACCCCAAGACTCACCGGGTTCGAAATTTTGTTCGAGAACAAACTCGTCCAAGGTCTCTGGCACTGTCCAAAACTTTGCAATGTCTCCATTTATTTTCGTGGCATAGGTGGGATGATCGGAGAAATTAAAAACTCCTGAACTCATGTTTAGTAGTTGTTTGATTGTGATGTTTTCATTGACATTATTTATGCTTGGCAAATAGTCGCCGATTTTGTCATCGATGGATAGTTTCCCTTCCTCTTCGAGCAAAAGAATGAGTGCTGCGACCATTGTTTTGGTATTCGAACCAACTTCGTAGAGCAAGTCTGCGTGAAGTTCATTTTCGCTGGTGACCCCATAAGTCCCATGAGCGTCGGTCCAAATGCTTCCGTCTGGGAAAACTACCGCTCCTGTCATTGCCTTAATGCTATACTCGGCGGATACCGATTTTAATTCCGAACTTAGTTTGTCGCCATAAAGAATGTTCATTTGAGCTTGTAGAAACTCAGGCGAGGTCAATAAAGAAACTAAAAGAAATAAAATAAATTTCATGGGAATCCCAAATTATTATTATAATAAAAACTTAATGGCAACAAAGCCACCAATCAGCAATATAAGAAATGCTATAGACAATTTATCAAAATATTTGTCGATGTTTTCTTTTATCTTTGGACCAGATACATAAATTAATCCAGCTACGAGGAAAAATCTGCCAGCCCTTCCCAAGGATGATACTGAGATAAAAGTCCAAAGACTCATCTCGGCTGCACCGGAGACGATTGTCGCTATTTTGTAGGGGATTGGGCTAAATGCAGCACCTGCCAAAAACATTATCCCCCACTCCTGGTAAAGCACAAGAAATGATGCCATGGCATCTTCTTTGCCGTAGAATGCGACGATTGGATTGCCGATAATATCCATGAAAAAATAACCAATGCCATATCCGAAAACCCCGCCCAGAACAGAACCCGCAGTACACCAGAGTGCGGCTTGAAATGCTTTTTTAGGATTGGAAATTGCAATGGCAATCAGCAATACATCGGGAGGAATTGGGAAGAATGAAGACTCGGCAAAAGAAAGAATAAACAACCACCACATTGCATGGGGCTTCTGGGCAAATTCTTCCATCCAATCTTTTAGAGAACGCATCCATTGAATTATTTTTTTCATATTAACTTTTAAATGTATAAATTGAACTCTAGCATAGTCATTTATGCTAATGTGAAATTTTGAATAATACAAATTTAGTATAATTAAAATGCCAGACGAGCAAAATTTAAATTCTCTAATCCAAGATGGAAATAAAAAATTTGAAAGGAATGCCAACCTTTTGATTTTCCTTGGTGTGCTTGTTATGTTGCTGGGAGCTGTAGTCTTTTTCTTGCCACACTCCTTTCATCAAAAAATCGGATCATTTAGCGAGTTCTTTGGTGGGATTGTTGGTTCGGTCTGGACGCTTGCGGGCGTGGTACTTTTCTACGCAGCACTCAAGGCACAACACCACCAAGCCGAAATCCAACGGCAACAACTAGAAATGCAACAGTCCGAGCTTCGCCTCCAACGTACGGAGTTGAAATTACAACGCCAAGAAACCCAGTTGCAAAGGCATGAGTTCGAAAGACAAACCGAACAACTGGTAAACCAAAACCAGACCCTTGCAATTCAAAAATTTGAGAATACTTATTTCCACATGCTCAAACTTCACAACGACATAGTTTCCTCGAACGAAACACTAGACCTTGGCAAAAAATGGGCTAGAAGTCTGTATGTGCGATTTATTGGCAAGTATCAACGGGTTTCTGAACGAAATAGCACACTAGACAAATTGGAATGTATTAATCTGACATATGAGCAATTCCCAAAAAGAGTGGAATACCTAGAAAAATACTTCAACAACTTAACCTACTTGATTATTTTTATTAATAATTCTAGCATTGAGCAAAAGCAATTCTATATCAATATTGTCCGGGCCCAACTCACCGTCCATGAGCAATTATTTCTCTTCTACTTTGCCCTCACCAAATATTCTCAAGGCGAACTAAAATCCCTTCTTGAGGACTACCACTTCTTCGGTGAGTTGCCAAGCGACGAACTAATTGATTCAGAGCATAAGGTTTATTATGAAAAGAAATGCTTTGAAAAAACGAATATCTAAGGTCTTTGGAAAAATCTTACATTAGCATTTTTACACTCTAGCTCAGACCATGACTCGGTTTCAAAATCAAGGCAGGCGACAGAACATGTGGACATGTTCGAGTTTGCTACTCCAGAATAATAATTGTACAGGTAAGTAAAATCAGGGTTATGACCAAAAAGCATAATTGTCTTGAGTGAGTTATCTAGGGCTGGTAATAAATTCTGAATAAAACTAATTCCCGAATTATAAATCTGGGATTCCTTTTGTATTTCCTCAGTTTTTATTCCAAGTTCTTTGGCAAAATACTTTGCTGTACTAATTGCCCTTGTTGCCGTTGAAGAGAAAATCCTGTCAGGGTGAATGTTTTTCTGTGCAAATTTCTTGCTCATCGATTCGGCATCTTTTTCGCCTCTGGGGCTGAGTACCCTTTCGAAATCTGTCTTGTCGATTTCTTGGTGTGATGATTTTGCGTGCCGTACGAGTATTAATGTTTTAGTCATATTTTATAAAAAGTTAAGTTAATTAGTTAAATTTATTTGATTATAATCAGACAAATCGAATAGCTTTTCCTCTGTGGATATGTATTCAATAATAGAAATTGATTCTTCTTCCTTTCCATTTTTTCGGTAAGCACCGGCAAGCAACCAACAGAGTTCATTGCGGATATCGGCTCTTGTGACCTTGTCTTTGACTTGTAGCCATGCTTTTTGTGCAAAGAATGTTTTCAGCTTTGATATAACCCTCGATGGCCTTCTTGCCGAATCTAGGCTTGCTGCCATTATCGAACCCTGCAACTTTGCTGCCACTATATCAGAAACCATCCCAGCAGTGTTGTAGGATTTATTCTTTTGTCTTGCCTTCATTTCAATAATATTGTAAATACTGTCCATGTGCTGGTTTGCCAAATCTATGTTTTGCGGGCGGAAGCCACGCTGTGGTCTAATTTTGACCGAAAGCAAGGAATCGGAGAAATTATTTTCTTTTAGAGAAAGATAAATCCTCAATGCTTTTTCCAGTGGTATATTGCTTTGGACCATTGCCAGCCCTCCAGCTATCATTATGCCAGCCGATATTTCATCGAGCGAATTTACATATTTCAGAATTATTTTCCCAATGAAGTTTGCTTGATTAAAGCAACGTTGCTGGTCACCTCCTCTGAAGCTTTTTCTCGAACGCAAGACTTGCAACGCTTTGCCAGATTCGGAATATCCGAAAAGCTCCAAAAGACCGATGGTTTGTGAGAAGCCAATTTCAATGTGGTGATGGATGCGGTCAAGTCCGGCAATGAGTGCAATTTCCTGTAAGAACTTCCTTCTTCCTAACTTGCCAAGAGCATTGGAGACTTTGTTCAGAGTGCTATCTTCGAATCCACAATCGAGATAGGAATCACGTGGGATGGTAAAAATCTCTATCTTGCCCTTATCTGGCAAAATTGAGAGTATATGGTTTGCGTCCGCTCGCCTGTGGCGTTCACCGATGCGGGAATCTATACCAATGATTGCTAGATTTATTCTTTTGCCATCGAATGATTTCTTGTAAATCTTCCCGCTCTGGGAATTAATTTCAAATGCTGTTTCATTTTGTTTAGATTTTGGAGGATCCGATAGCTTTAAGTCATAATGGAATGTATCTTTTAGATAAAAATCAATGGAATTGTTTGCTTGGGAGAACTCTTGGTCAATCAAAACAATACCATCCACCCCAGATGAGAATGGAGAAAGAGTTTCTATTGTCTTTTCAGCTTTTTGAGTTTTCTTGGTGAGCGTCTCTTCTTGGGCGGCGCCGTCAGAGTAAAGTATTGCCGCCACCACAATCAAGGACACGCTCAATGTGATTGTCAGCAAAAGAATGGC